>JBGOTH010000094.1:0-8507 GCA_041476345.1 Methylomirabilia bacterium | reverse complement strand
GTGTATGCGCAAGCTCCTCACGATCCTCAACGCGATGATCAAGCACCGGGCGGCCTGGAAGCCGGCCTTGGCCGCTTGACAACGGAGACAGTTGCTGTCCTCGCCGAGGCGGCTGCGGATGTCGGCCGTCCACCCCGGCCCACCGCCCTCACCTCGGCGAGGACAGGAGGCGGCACACTCCCGGCCCCGCTCATGAATAATCCAGGGGTAGGCGTGTGAGCGTCGACCCGCGCGCCGGAACGCTTGCCGAGCCAGCCATGTTGGCGAACATTCCCCGGCTGATGACGGCGTACTACACGATGCGGCCCGATCCCGCCCGGCGCGAGCAGAGCGTGGCGTTCGGAACGTCAGGCCATCGCGGCTCCGCGTTCGACGGCTCGTTCAACGAGGCCCACATCCTCGCCATCACCCAGGCCATTTGTGCCTATCGCCGACGGCAGAAGATCGATGGGCCCCTCTACCTCGGGATCGACACTCACGCCCTCTCGGAGTCGGCCTTCGCGACGGCGCTCGAGGTGCTGGCGGCCAACGGCGTCGACGTGATGATCGACGACCGCGGCGGATACACGCCGACGCCGGTCATCTCGCATGCGATCCTCGCCTACAATCGCGGGCGCACGAGCGGCCTCGCCGACGGCATCGTCGTGACGCCCTCGCACAACCCGCCCGAGGACGGCGGCTTCAAGTACAACCCCCCGCACGGCGGACCCGCCGACACGCGGGTCACCGGGTGGATCCAGGATCAGGCGAACGCGCTCCTCGCCGGCGGTCTCGTGGGCGTGGAGCGGATTCCGCTCGAGCGGGCGCGCCGTGCGACGACCACGCACGGTTTTGACTACATGGACGCGTACGTCGCGGATCTGGGAAGCGTGGTGGACCTGGACGTCGTGCGGGATGCGCACGTCACCCTCGCGGTCGATCCGCTCGGAGGTGCCGGGGTGGGGTACTGGCCGATGATCGCCGAGCGCTACCGCATACCGATGACGGTGGTGAGCGACGTGGTCGACCCGACCTTTGCGTTCATGACGGTCGATTGGGACGGCAAGATCCGCATGGACTGCTCGTCGCCCTTTGCGATGCGTCGCCTCATCGGACTCAAGGATCGCTTCGACGTCGCGTGGGCGTGCGATACCGATCACGACCGGCACGGCATCGTGGCGCGGAGCGCCGGGCTCCTGAACCCGAATCACTATCTCGCCGTCGCGATCTCCTACCTCTTCAGTCATCGCGCCGCGTGGCCGGGAGGCGCCGGGATCGGTAAGACGCTCGTGAGCAGCAGCATGATCGACCGTGTGGCCGTGCGGCTCGGTCGCCCGCTCCTGGAGGTGCCCGTCGGGTTCAAGTGGTTCGTCGACGGGCTCATCGCCGCGTCGCTCGGTTTCGGCGGCGAGGAGAGCGCGGGGGCGTCGTTCCTCCGTCGCGACGGGACGGTGTGGACCACCGACAAGGACGGGATCATCCTCGGGCTCCTGTCCGCGGAGATGACGGCGGTGACGGGGCGGGATCCCGGCGAGCTCTACCGCGCGCTCGTCGCGGAGCTCGGCGAGTGCTTCTACGAGCGCATCGACGCGCCGGCGACGCCCGAGCAGAAAACACGGCTCGCCAGGCTGTCACCTTCGCAAATCACCGCCACCGAGCTTGCGGGCGAGCGGATCACGAGCCTGCTGACGACGGCGCCGGGCAACGACGCGCCCATCGGAGGGCTGAAAGTGATCACTGCGGGTGGATGGTTCGCCGCTCGCCCCTCGGGCACCGAAGACGTCTACAAGCTCTACGCGGAAAGCTTCAGGGGGAGCGACCACCTTCGCCGCATCCAGGAGGAGGCGCAGGCGGTCATCCGGAGCGTCGTCGAGATCCGATGATACTGTTCCAGTCATGACGGTGCGTCACTCGCTCGCCGCGATTTTCTTCGCAGCGCTGGCGGCCGCGCCCGCGACGGCGAGTGCGGAGGTGTGGTCCCTCGCGTATCCGCCGCTGACGACCGGCACCACGACGCCGAATCTCAAGGCCCCGCTCCCGGAGTGGACGCTCTGGTTCGTCTTCAAGTCGGAGAGCGCCTGCCAGGAGCAAAAGGCGTTGTGGCAGATGGTGGTCAAGGCCGAGGACGAGGAGAGCATTCGGAACGCGGGGCGGCGCGCCGTCTTTGCGCGGGGCATCCCGCCGCCCTCCGCGAATATGGACGCGCTCGAGGAGGGTGCGCGCCGGTGGGTGCGTGAGACCGGCACGAAGCTCCGCAAGGACAAGGGCGCGCTGAACCAGATTCTCGTCGCGGAGTGCATCGCCGCCGCCGATCCCCGCCTGGCGCCCGCGCCCGGCACCGCGCCCGCGCCGCGCTGATGGACATGGACGCGATCAAAAACCTGGGCCCGCTCGCCGCGCTGGCCGGCGTGTGGGAAGGCGACAAGGGCGATGACGTGGCGCCCTCCGACGACCGCGGGACGGAGAACAACAAATTCCGCGAGCGCATTCGCTTCGAGCCGTTCGGGCCCGTGGACAACCACGAGCAGCAGCTCTGGGGATTGCGCTACGCGAAGACGGCGTGGCGGCTCGGCGAGGCCGATAGTTTTCACGAGGAGACGGGCTATTGGTTGTGGGACCCGAAGGAGCGTCAGGCGATGTGCTGCTTCATCGTGCCGCGCGGTGTGGCCGTCATCGCGGGCGGAACGGTCGCGCCGGACGCGAAGAGCTTCACGCTCAGCGCGTCGGTCGGGTCGCCGACGTACGGCGTGTGCTCGAACCTGTTCCTCGACCGCGAGTTCCAGACCGTGCGCTTCGACCTGACGGTCACGATCAACGCGGACGGCAGCTTCAGCTACGCCGAGGACACGCAGCTCAAGATGCCGCAGCAGGCCGACGTCTTCCATCACCGCGACCAAAACACGCTGCGCCGGGTGTCCGACGCGTAGCAGGCCGCGGGACGACGCATCTCCGGGTCGGCGGCCTGCGCCCCCGGCGTGGCCTGGCGAAATCCAGCGGTCGGGAGGAAGCGAAGCTTTCTCCCGACAAAGCCTTGAGGCCGGCCATGCCGGGGGCGCAGGCCGCCGACCCGGAGATGCGTCGTCCCGCGGCCCGCTACGCCCGCGCCAGCTCCTTCAGCGCGTCGAGGATCGCGCCTTTCGGAGACGCCAGCTCTTCGAGGATCGAGAAGTGGTCGTGCTCGGGGATGGGAAGGTAGGTGCCATTGAGACCGCCGCGCTGCCACTCCGCGGCGTATTCCTCGGACTGGCGCTCCAGCTCGGGAAGCTCGCCGAGGCCGACGGTCACCACGAGCGGCGCCGCGGTGGCGGGCAGGTGGCGGACCGGGCTGTTGCGATCCACGTCCGCCGCATCGAGACCGAGCTTCTCGTTCAGATAGTTCAAACGGATCGGCTCGAGGTCGTAGATGCCGCTGATCGCGACGCCGCCGGCGAGGCGCGTCTCCGTCATCGCCATCGCGGTGAGGTGCCCGCCCGCCGAGTGTCCTGACACGTAGACGCGTGCGGGATCGCCGCCGATTTCATTCGCGTGATCGATCACCCACGCCACCCCGCGACGGACTTCGCTCACGATCTGGTCCATGCGCGCGGCCGGCGCCAGCGTGTACTCCACGAGCGCGAGGTTGAATCCGGCCGGCAGCAGTCCGGCGCCGAGAAACGCGTACGGCTCCTTGTCGTTCGTCTGCCAGTAGCCGCCGTGGATGTAGACGAGCGTCGGCGCGCCCGGCGTGCCGCACGGGAACACGTCGAGGCGGTGACGCGCGCCGTCGCCGTAGCGAAGGTCGATCCTGGCGCCGGGCGTCGTGCGAATCGCGTCACTGCGCTTCGTCCATCCGGCGACGTACTCGTCGCGCTTGGCCTGGCCGACGGCGGCGGTGTTGTTGTACGCGGCATCCAGCGCCGCGCGATCCATTCCTCGGTAGAGCATCGCTAGTCCTTTCCCACGACCGTGAAGCCCGTCTTCGCGTACTTCTCGTCGCGGTACTCGCCGGAGAGCACCGGCGGATGCTTTGCCGCGCCCTGCGAGGGGAGGCATTCGATCAGCGCGTCGTAGTTCGGATGGTTGAAGAACGCGACGGACAGTCGCGGACGGCTCCCTCCGCTGCCGACCGGCGGGTTCATCACGCGGTGCATGTTCGACAGCCACCGGTCGTTCGTCCAGCGCATGAGCAGGTCGCCGATGTTGACGACGAAGATAGTGGGCCACGTGGCGACGTCGATCCATCGCCCGTCGCGCGTCCTGACTTGCAGCCCGCCCGGCGTTTCCTCGCCGCTCAGGATGGTGAAGCCGCCGTAGTCGGTGTGCGCGCTGGCGCGGAGCTGGCCGGGGCGCGGGGCGACGGCCTGCGCCGGGTAGTAGTTCAGCCGCATCGTCCCGATCGAGCGATCGACCCTGGCGTCGAAGAACGCCTCGTCGACGTTCAGCGCCAGAGCCGCGAGCCGCATGAGGACGAGGATCTGGTCGCTCATCGCGCGGTAGTACGCGGTCACCGCCTGCTCGAAGCCGGCGGGCGCCGGCGGCCACACGTTCGGCGTGAAGTGGCGGCGCCCCAATACGCTCGTGTAGTACGCGTCGGCCGTGACGTCGACGGGCCCGACGTGGAAGAATTCCTTGAGGTCGGGCGGCGCCGCCGCGTCGTTCGCCGCGGAGAGCGCTTCGAGCCCGACCGGGTGATAGCCGCGGTTCGTGCCCGGGACCGGGTGGCGCGACGCCAGCTTCTCGGCGAGCGGCCGCGCGAAGAAGTCGTGCGCGCAGCCGCGCAGATCGTCGACGAGCCCGTCCGGCACGCCGTGGCCCGTGATCGCGAAGAATCCGATCTCGCGGCACGCGGCGTCGATGGCAGCCGCCACGCGGCGCCGCTCGGCGAGCCCGCCGCTCCGCGCCGGCATGAGATCGATGGCGGGAACTTCTTGCATGGCTACAGCGTCGTGAACACGGAGCCGCCGTCGACGATCAGCGTCTGGCCGCTCATGAACGCGCTGTCGTCGGAGGCGAGAAAGACCACGGTGCCCTCGACGTCCTCGGGAAACGCCTCGCGCTTGAGAGACCGCACCCGCATCACGGCGTCCGCCTGGAACGCGCTGATGTCGGAATTCGCCTGCACGGTGTCGCTGAGGATCAGCCCCGGCGCGACGGCGTTGACGGTGATGCCGCTCGGTCCCAGCTCGCGCGCGAGCACGCGGGTCATCGCGACGACGGCACCCTTGGACGTGACGTAGTGGAGAAGCATCGCGGTGCCTTTGGCGACGATGGCCGAAGCGATGTTGATGATCCGGCCGCCGCCCTGCGTGCGCATGGTCGGCGCGACGGCGCGCACGCAGTTCCAGACGCCCCTGACGTTCACTGCCATGACGCGGTCCCACTCGGCGTCGTCGATCTCGTCGAAGGCCCGCGGCTTGAGCGTCGAGAACACGGCCGCGTTGTTGACCAGCACGTCGATGCGGCCGAAGCGGGCCACCGCCGCGTCGACCATGGCGCGCACCGATGCCATGTCACTCACGTCGGTCCGTACGCCGAGCGTCCGATCCGGCGCGGCGAGCTTGTCCGCGGCAGCCGCCGAATCCACGACGTCCGCGATGACGACGCGTGCACCTTCCGCGAGAAAGCGCCGCGCGTACGCGAAGCCGATGCCCTGCGCCCCGCCCGTGATCACCGCGACCTTGCCCGCGAGTCTCATCTCGACGCCAGCCTATTCAGTCGCTCAGGGCTCTTCGCTCGATCGACGCAAGTCGAGGATGGGCGGCAGCCCCGGCGACTGCTCGGACAGCTCGAGGCGGGTGATCTTCGCCATGTGCGCGATCATCGTGCTGATCCGCCGGCAGGCCGCCTGCGCTTTCTCGAGCCGGGGCCCGAGGGCGGAGTCGGCCGGCAGCTGCTGCCCGATCAGCATGAGCTGGCCTCCGATCACCGTGAGCGGGTTGTTGATCTCATGGCTGGCGGCGTTGGCGAGGCGGGCGACCGCGCGCAGGGCCGCGGTCTCGCGCTCCGCCGTCTGCAACCGGTCACGATCGGTGATGTCGATGAGGATCCCGTCGAGAATGAGCCCCTCCACCGGCTCCTCGAACACCGCGACATTCGCGAGCAGGGTGACGGCGGCGCCGTCCACGCGCCGCCAGTGAAAGACCACGTTGGTGAGCCGCTGCCGTGTCTGGAGCGCGGCCGCGATGGGGGCTTGCTCGGCCGGATCGACGTACAGGTCTGCGACGTTCTTGGCCATGAGCTGCTCGCGCGTCGCATAACCGAGCGTGCGCACGAGGGCGTCGTTGACGTCTAAAATCCGGCCGTCCGCCGTCGTGCGCAGGATGCCCGCGAGGTTGTTCTCGAAGAGCGCGCGATAGCGCGTCTCCGCCGTCTCGGCCGCGCGCCGTCGTATCTCAGACTCGGTGAAGAGCTTCGCGTTGCGGATCGCGATCGCCGCGTGCGCGACGAAGCTTTCGAGCAGCTCGTGATCCTCGGGGCCGAACAGGAAGGGCGCGCGGCCGTTCAGCGACAGCACCGCGAGAATCTCGCCGTCCACGCTGACGGGCATGCCGTAGAAGCTGTGGAGCTGCTGCCGGCGCCACCAATCCCGTGACGTGATGAGCGACTCGGGCGCGAACACGTCGGGAACGTACACCGGCCGGCCCGTCTGCACGATCCGGCCGATGGCGCCGTCGCCGAGCGCGCGCGGCCGCGTCGGGAAGTCATCTCCCATCGCGGGATCGGACCAGGCGGCGATGCGTGTCGTGCGCGTGGCCGGGTCCACGGTCCAGAACGACACGCACGGAGTGGCGGTGATGTCAGCCGCGGCGCGGGCGATGGCGCCGAGCACCTCTCCGTAGTCGAGCGTCGACGAGACGAAGCGACTGAGACGGTTGAGCGTACGCAGGCGCGCCGCGCTCTCCTGGAGGTGTTTTCGTTCGCTGAGGTCGTCGTCGTCGGGGACCATCGCGGCCACAACGATAGCACCGCCCCCCTTGCCTTGACATGGCGGACAGTGGCCCCATATAAGAGAAACGAGATGGGTACTTGCTTCACGCGCGCAAGCGGCAAGAGCCGGCTGGGGTCCCGCAAGGGACGCCCAGCGACGCCGGTGGCGCGCGCGCGGCGAGCGACATAGCAACGCTCTAACGACGTTCCCGATCTCTCTCAGGCCCGCGACCACCCGGTCGCGGGCCTTTTTGCGTTTCGGGGACCGAAAGGGGAGTGCCATGGAGATCAATGGAGTCTGGCTGCCCGCGGTGACGCCGTTCGTGGACGGTGAGGTGGATTTCGTGAGCTACGAGCGGATGCTCGCGCACTATCTCGACAAGGGCGTCACCGGGATCTTTCCGCTCGGCACGACGGGCGAGAGCCCGACGATCGACGACGACGAGACGGAGGCGATCGTCGACCGGACGGTCAGCGTCGTCGCCGGCCGAGTGCCGGTGTTCGTCGGCATCGGCGGCAACGCCACGCAGAAGGTGGTGAAGGCGATCAGGCGGCTCGAGCGCTACGCGTTTCCCGGGATCGTGTCGGTCTGTCCCTACTACAATCGGCCCAGCCAGGACGGCATGCGCGAGCACTTCACGCGGATCGCGGACGCGACGGACAAGCAGATCCTCATCTACAACATTCCGTACCGGACGAGCGTCAATCTGATGAACGACACGTTGCTTCGCCTGGCGGAGCGGCCCAACATCGTCGGCGTGAAGGATTCGTCCGGCAACCTCGCGCAGTCGCTCGAGCTCCTGCGCGACCGGCCGAAGGGCTTCGCGGTGATGACCGGAGAGGACGCCTATTTCTACACGATGCTGGCGCACGGCGGCGACGGCGGGATTCTCGCGTCGTCGCACGTGGAGACGGACGCGTTCCTCGACGTATACGCGCGCATGATGGCCAACGACCATCAGGGCGCGCGTGCGATCTGGTTCCGGCTCCAGGCGCTGGTGCCGCTGCTCTTCAAGGAAGCCAACCCGATGCCGATCAAGCACTGTCTTTGGCGCCAGGGCCTGATCAAGTCCGCGGAGTGCCGCCTGCCGTTGACGCAGGTGTCGATCACGCTGGCGCAGGAGCTCGATGCAGCTTGTCGATAGCCGTCTCGTTCTGTCGCCGTCGGACCTGAACGCCTACGTCGAGTGCGCGCACCTGACCGCGCTCACCCTCGAGGTCGTCCGTGGCACACGGCCGCGTCCGCACGTGCCCGCGGCCTACGGCGACCTCTTGCGCGAGAAGGGCGAGCAGCACGAGGAGGCGTTCCTGACGGGCCTCCGCGCGCAGGGCCGTGACGTGCGCGACGGGCGCGCCGCCGACCCATGGGACTTCGACGCCGGCGCCCGCGTCACCGCCGAGGCGATGCGCGCGGGTGTCGATGTGATCTATCAGGCGACGTTCGTCGTCGGACGCTGGCGTGGCCGCGCGGACTTCCTCGAGCGGATCGCGCGCCCGACCCGCCTCGGCGGTTGGGGCTACGAGCCCATCGACGCAAAGCTGGCGCGCAGCGAGAAGCCGACGTACCTGCTGCAGCTCTGCTTCTATGCCGATGGCATCGCGGCGATCCAGGGCGTAGCGCC
>JBGOTH010000093.1:0-8519 GCA_041476345.1 Methylomirabilia bacterium | reverse complement strand
GTCGTCCGCGATCTGCGCGAGCGCACCGGCATCGACGTCGAATACGTCACGCGCGGCACGATCTATCCGCTCGCCACCGCCGAGGACGTGCGCGCGGCCGAGGCCCGCCTGCGTCACGAGTGGGCGCATGAAGTGGGCATCCAGGCGTGGGACGCCGGCGACATCCGCGGTCACGAGCCCGCGCTGTCGTCGGAGATTCGCGGAGCGATGTTCGTGCGCGGCGACCACTGGGTGAACAACCAGCGCCTGGTGGTAGCGTACGCACAGGCCGCCGCGGCCGCGGGCGTCGTGTTGATGACCGGTACCGCCGTCTCCCGCGTCGTCGTCGAGGATGGTCACGCCAGAGGCGTGGTGGTCGAAGGCGAGCGCTACGAAGCCGACGCCGTTCTGTTGGCCGCGGGCGCGTGGACGGGGGCGCTGACCGCGTCGTTCGGCGGGAAGCTCAGGGTCGAGCCGCGCCGCGGACAGATGATCGCGCTGAGCCACGTGCCGCCCGTGATCACGCATGCGATCCACGGGGACGACGTCTATCTCGTGCCGCGTCCCTCCGGAGAGCTGCTCATCGGCGCCACGGTCGAGCGGGTCGGCTTCCAGCGCGCCGTCACGGCAAGCGCCGTGGCGGGCTTGCTGACGGCGGCGATGGCGTTGGTTCCGGCTCTTGCCAACCGCCCGATCAACCGGACCTGGTATGGCTTCCGGCCGTGGGCGCCCGACAGCCTGCCGATCCTCGGGCCGTGGCCCGGCGTCGAAGGCCTTTTCGTCGCGACGGCGCACTATCGCAACGGTATTCTTCTGGCACCGATCACCGCGCGACTCATGACGGAGATGATGACGCACGGACAGCCCTCGCTCGACATCAAGGACTTCCTACCGAAACGGTTCATAAAGGACTGATGCACATGACGAAAGATGATCTGAAGCAGCAGGCCCACGCCGCCATCGACCGTCGCGCTGACGACATCATCGGTCTCGGCGAGCAGATCCGGCGCCAGCCGGAGCTCGGGTTCAAGGAATTCAAGACCGCGAAGCTCGTCGAGGAGACGTTCACGAAGATCGGGCTCTCGCCCAAGGGCGGGCTCGCGATCACCGGCGTGCGGGCAGACGTTCGCGGCCAGGCGGGTGACGGCCCGACGTTCGCGATGCTCGGAGAGCTCGATGCGCTCGTGGTGGAGGGCCATCCCGAAGCGGATCCCGCGACGGGCGCCGCGCACGCGTGCGGCCACAACGCGCAGCTCGCCGGGCTCCTGGGCGCCGCGATGGGCCTGATGGACACCAAGGCCGCCGCGCACCTCGCGGGCCGCCTCGTGTTCTTCGCCGTCCCCGCGGAAGAATACGGCGACGTCGAGTGGCGCGTGAGCCAGGCGAGGGCGGGGAAGCTGGAGTTCCTCGGCGGGAAGCCCGAGCTGCTGCGCCTCGGACACTTCGACGATGTCGACCTCTCGATGATGATCCACGGCACCGCGCGGACCGAAGACGGCAAAGCCGGCGTGCCCGCCTCCAACAACGGCTGCATCGTGAAGACCGTGCGCTACATCGGCAAGGCGGCGCATGCGGGTAGCGCGCCCCACATGGGGATCAACGCGCTTTACGCGGCGCAGATCGGCCTGATGGCCATCAACGCCATCCGCGAGACATTCCGCGACGAAGACACGATCCGCGTGCACCCGATCATCACGCACGGTGGCTCGCAGGTGAACGTCATCCCGGGTGAAGTGCGGCTCGAGACCTACGTGAGAGGCCGGACGGTAGACGCCATCATGGCCGCGAACGCGCGCGTGGATCGCGCACTCCGCGCAGGAGCGCTCGCGCTCGGTGCGAAAGTCGAGATCGAGACGCTGCCCGGGTACATGCCCATGACGTGCGATCCGTCGATGGCGAAGCTCTTCAAGGACACGATGACGCCGCTCGTCGGTGAAGAGAACTACCGCCAGATCGGTCACCGCACCGGCTCGACCGACATGGGCGATCTGAGCCAGGTGATGCCCATCCTGCATCCGTACATCGGTGGGGCGCGCGGCTCCGGCCACGGCGCCGACTACGAGATCGTCGACAAGCCGCTCATGTACGTCATGCCCGCGAAGGCGCTCACGTCCATGGCCATCGACCTGCTGTACGACGGCGCCGCGGGCGCGAAGCAGGTGTTGAAGGCGGCGAAGCCGCCGATGACGCGCGAGCAGTATTTGAGCTTCCAACGGTCGGTCGCGAAGCACGAGGTGTACGAGGGGTAGGTCGTGTACGGCAAGTCGGGGATCGAGTATCCGCGCCGGATCGTCTGCCTTACCGCGGAGACGGCGGAGATCGCGTATCTCGTGGGCGCCGGCGACCGGGTGGTGGGCGTGCCCGGCACCGCGCGCCGGCCCGACGAGGTGCGCGACAAAGCGAAGGTCGGAGGGTTCACGACCTTCAAGCTCGAGAAGATCCTCGGCCTCGAGCCGGACCTCGTGCTCGCGTTCTCCGATCTGCAACGCGACGTCGTGCGCGATCTCATCGGCGCCGGCGTGAGCGTGCTGTGCACGAACCAGCGCTCGATGGACGAGGTGCTGCAGGCGATCCTCGTGATCGGCGGCGCGCTCGGCCGCGAAGGCGACGCGCGCGGGCTGGTGGCCGACATCCGCGACGAGATCAAGCAGGTGCGCGAGTACTCGAGCGTCTGGCCGAGCCGGCCCCGCATCTACTTCGAAGAGTGGCCGGATCCGCCGATCGCGGGCATCCGGTGGGTGTCCGAGCTGATCGAGATCGCGGGGGGTGACGACATCTTCGCGGAGCTCCGCGCGGGTCGGGTCGCGAAGGAGCGCGTGGTCGCTCTGGATGAAGTGGCGCGCCGCGATCCCGAGATCATTCTCGCCTCGTGGTGCGGCAAACCCGTGGACACGAGCGCGATCGCGGCGCGAGACGGGTGGAAGAACGTCGCGGCGATCCGGCGCGGCCAGATCCACGAGCTCGACGGCGCGGATGTCCTGTCGCCCGGCCCTTCACTCATGCACGGCCTCCGAAAGATCCACGAGATCGTCCAGGAATTCCAAGCCACGCGCTGATCGGAGTATCTCCGTCTGGCGCAGATCAACGACGTTCGAGGCACCGAGCGGGCGGGCGAAGCCCGGGAGCCCGCGAGTTCCAAGACGCCCGCGAGTCCAACGGTGCCATTTTGCGGCGCGCGATATAGCGCCGGAGGCGGTGCGGAGCCCTCTCCATTGGGTCTACAATCGTGGATGCCGTTCCTGCCGTAAAAACTTGGGTCCATCCGGGGTGCACGCTACTATCGGAGCCCGTTCAAAGAGGAGCCTGACCAGCACACATGACCGACCCCGCTCTCGCTCGACCGGAACGTTTTTTTTCCGACCGGTTCAACGTGTCACCGTCGCTCATGGAGAAGGTGCTCGGAGGCTCCCTCAAGGGCCGCGTCGACGACGCCGACATCTATCTCGAGTACCGCGTCAACGAAGAGCTGATCCTCGAGGAAGGCGTCGTCAAGAAGGCCTCGCGCCACGTCAGCCAGGGCGCGGGCGTCCGCGCGCAGAGCGGTACCCGCACGGGGTACGCGCACACTGACGACATCACCCTCCACAATCTCGAAGAAGCGGCGCGCCAGGCGCGCGCGATCGCCGATCGGGCGACGGCCACCACCGCGCTGGCCACTTCCGGCGCCGGCCGCCCGCACGACCTCTACCGTCTCGACGAGCCGCCGATCCTCACCGACCTCGCACGGAAGCTCGATCTCCTGAAGAAGGTCGACGCCGCCGCGCGCGCGGCCGATCCGCGGGTGTGCCAGGTCATCGCCTCGGTGGCGAGTGAAGAGGTGGTCACGCTGATCGCCACCGTCACCGGCTGGACCGTGGGTGACGTGCGTCCGCTCACGCGCCTGAGCGTGACGACGATCGCGGAAGAGAACGGCAAGCGCGAGATCGGCAGCTACGGCGGTGGCGGCCGCGTGCCCTTCGACTTCTTTCTCGAGGACGAGCGCTGGAAGCGGTTCGCGACTGAGGCCGCGCGCCAGGCCACGTTGAAGCTCACGGCGGTCGACGCGCCCGCGGGCGCCATGACCGTCGTGCTCGGGCCGGGATGGCCGGGCATCCTGTTGCACGAAGCGATCGGCCACGGCCTCGAAGGCGATTTCAACCGCAAGGGCGTCTCCGCGTTCGCCGGCCGCATGGGGCAGAAGGTTGCCTCCGAGCTGGTCACGGTCGTCGACGACGGCACGATTCCGAATCGTCGCGGCTCGCTCAACGTGGACGACGAGGGCACGCCGACGGGACGCACGGTGCTGATCGAGAAGGGCGTGCTCCGCGGCTACCTGCAGGACAAGCTGAACTCGCGCCTCATGGGCATGGCGCCGACGGGCAACGGCCGGCGTGAGTCGTACGCGTACCCGCCGCTGCCGCGCATGACCAACACGTTCATGCTCGCCGGCGACGAGGATCCCGCGGACATCCTGAAGTCCGTGAAGCACGGACTCTACGCGGTCAACTTCGGCGGCGGCCAGGTCGACATCACGAGCGGCAAGTTCGTGTTCTCCGCGAGCGAGGCCTATCTCATCGAGGACGGCAAGGTGGGCGCGCCGGTGAAGGGCGCGACGCTGATCGGCAACGGTCCGGACGCGCTCACACGCGTGAGCCGCGTCGGCAACGACCTCGAGCTCGACGAAGGCGTCGGCACCTGCGGCAAGGACGGCCAGTCCGTGCCCGTGGGCGTCGGGCTCCCCACCATTCGCATCGACGAGATGACGGTGGGAGGCACCGCGGTTTGAGCAGCGAGGCCCTCGTCGGCGTCCTCAAGCGCGCGGTCGCGCACGGTGCCACGGCCGCCGACGGCTTCCTCGTCAACGAGCGCCACTTCAGCGGGCTCGTGCGCCTGGGCCAGGTCGACACGGTGACGTACGCGGACGATCGCCGGCTGTCGCTGCGCGTGTTCGTCGGGCAGGCCTCGGCGGCCGCATCGACGTCCGACCTGTCGCGCGCATCGCTCGAGCGCGTGGTGGACGAGGCGACCGCGCTCGCGCGGATCACGTCGGCCGACCCGCACGCGGGGCTGCCCGATCCGGCCGCGCTCATCGACGGCCTGCCGGATCTCGACCTCGAAGATCCCGGCGGCCACGATCTGGCCCCCGAGGACAAGCTCGAGCTGGCCCGGCGCGCGGAAGCGGCGGCGCTCGCCGAGAGCCCGGAGATCACCAACTCCGAAGGTGCCGAGTTCTTCGATCGCCAGGCGCGCTACGCCTACGCCACGTCGCATGGGTTCGAGCGCGCGTATTCGACGTCGAGCTTCGGCATCACCGCGTCGCCGGTGGCGAGCCGCGACGGCGAGATGCAGCGCGACAGCTGGTATTCGATGACGCGCAAGCGCGCGCGTCTCGATCCGCCGGAAACGATCGGGCGGACCGCGGCGCGGCGCGCGGTGCGGCGGCTGGGCGCGCGCAAGGTGAAGACGACCGAGGTCCCCGTGATCTTCGATCCGGAGAACGCGGCCAGCCTCCTGCGCGCCATCGCGGGCGCCGCGAGCGGGCCGAGCCTGTATCGTCGCGCCTCGTTCCTGCTCGACCGGCTCGGCTCGCGCGTGGGGGCAAAGAACATGACGCTCGTGGATGACGGCACCATCGCGGGCGCGCTCGGCTCGCGGCCGTTCGACGGCGAAGGGCTTCCGACGCGCCGCACGGTGCTCGTGCGCGACGGTATTTTGGAGTCCTACCTGCTCGACAGCTACAGCGGCCGCAAGCTCGGCATGGCGTCCACGCATCACGCGGTCCGGGACGGGTCCGGCGTGAGCGTGTCGACGTCGAATCTCATGCTGCTGCCCGGCACCGCGGATCCGAAGGCGCTGATCGGGTCCGTGAAGAACGGCTTTTACGTGACGGAGCTCATCGGGTTCGGCGTCAACGGCGTCACGGGTGACTACTCGCGCGGCGCCGCCGGGTTCTGGATCGAAAACGGCGAGCTGGCGTACCCCGTGGCGGAGGTCACCGTCGCCGGGAACCTGCTCGCGATGTTCGAGGCGGTGGAGGGGATCGGCAACGATCTCGTGCTGCGGGACCGCACGGCGTCACCCACGCTGCTCATCGGCCGCATGGTGGTTGCAGGCAACTGAAGATGATGATCGACAGCCACTGCCACCTTCACGACCCGGCCTTCGCCGATCTTGGCGAGACGCTGCGTGTCGCGCTCAGCCACGATGTGTGGAGCGTGATCGCCGTCGGCGTCGACCCCGAGACGAACACGCGTACGCTCCGCGCGGCCGGCGCGTATCCGAAGGCGATCCGGCCCTGTTTTGGCTTCCACCCCGACCGCCTCGACCTCACGGACGAGAGCTTCGAGCAGGTGATCGCGCAGCTGCACGAGCATCACGCGCACCTCGCGGCACTCGGCGAAGTGGGGCTGCCGTGGTATTCGCTCGACGGTCACGCGGACGCCGCGTCGGTGATGGCCCGCGGCCGCATGCGGCTCGATCGTCTGCTGGAGGTCGCGGCGCGCTGCGACCTGCCCGTGGCGCTGCACGCGCCGCACGGCGCGGCGGTGGGGGCCTTCGAGGCGTTGAAGCGTCACGGCATCGAGCGTGCGGTCTTCCACTGGCACAAGGCGCCGCTCGAGGTGACCCGCGCCATCGTGGATGCCGGATACTTCGTGTCGGTCGGGCCCGAAGTCGTGTATCGCGAGCGCGACCGTGACCTCGTGTCCGCCGTCGGGTTGGCGTCGCTCCTGGTGGAAAGCGACGGTCCGTGGCCGTACCACGGCGAGTTCGAAGGCATGGCGTCGGGGCCGTGGTTCGTGAGCCGCGTCGCGGAGGAGGTCGCGAAGATCAAGCGCCTTCCCGTCGACGACGTGATGACTCAGCTCACCGCGAACGCCTGCCAGCTCTTCGACCTCATGTGGGCGTGAGCGAGCGCCACGCTGTCGACGTCCCCGGCGGAGCACTCTCTCTCGTCCTGCACCTTCCCGATGTCCCGCGCCCCGTCCCGTGTGTCGTCGCGTGTCACGGCCTCTCCGCCTCCAAGGACAGTGACAAGTACCTTCTCCTCGGCGCCGAGGTCCCGGCGGCCGGCTTCGCCCTCGCACGCTTCGACTTCCGCGGCTGCGGCGAGTCCTCGGGCGTCGAGGAAGAGACGACCATCGCCACACGTATCGAGGACGTGGACGCCGTGCTGAAGTATCTCGGCACGGACGGGCGCCTGTCGGGTGTCTTCGGGCTCCTCGGCTCGAGCCTGGGCGGCTTCGTCGCGCTCCACGTCGCCGCGGAAGCGCGCGACCTGGCGGCGGTCGTGACGTGGAATGCGCCGAGCAACCTGCACGAGCTCGCCAACGACGAGCGGCACGACGGGCGGGGGATCGGGGTTCCGCTCTTCGTCGAGCTCGCGTCGCATCGCTACGACGTGGCGCCCGGCGGCGTCGCGCGCCATCTCGTGATCCAGGGAGAGGCCGACGACGTCGTGCCGGTGGAACACGGAGTGCTCCTTCACGAACGTGCGGCCGAGCCGTGTGACATCATCATCGTCGCGGGCGCGGACCATCGCCTGACCGATCCCGCGCACCGGCGGCAGGCCGTGGACGCCAGCCTCGCCTGGTTCCAGCGATTCCTGGGACCCCCAACCCCCTCTACGGAGACCTCATCGTGACATCCGACGCCGTCATGCGCGATCGTCTCGTCGACGACTTCCTCGACCTCGTTCGCATCTCGAGCCCCTCGCGCCGCGAGGCCGGGGTCGCGCGCTGGTTGACCACGACGCTGCAGGGCATGGGCGTTCGCGTCGACGTCGACGACGCGGGCGAGCGTGCGGGGGCCGACACCGGCAACCTCCTCGCGCAGTTCCCGGGAACGGTGCCGGATGCGCCGGCGCTGCTGCTGTGCGCGCACATGGACACCGTGGTGCCGTGCGAGCGCATCACGCCCGTGCGTGACGGTGACGTCATCAAGACGGACGGGACCAGCGTGCTCGGCGGCGACGACAAGGCCGGCATCGCCGCCATCCTGGAAGCGGTGCGCATCGTGCGCGAGCGAAACATCCCGCACGGCCCGATCGACGTGTTGTTCACCATCTGCGAGGAGAGCGGCCTCATCGGCGCCAAGCACTTCGACGTCGGCCGGCTGCGGGGCCGCGCCGGCCTCGTGCTGGACTGTGACGGCGTGGACGAGCTCGTCGTGGAGGGCCCGGCGGCGAACCGCATGGTCTTCACCGTGCACGGGCTCGAGGCCCACGCGGGCCTGTGCCCGGAGCAGGGGATCAGCGCGATCAAGGTGGCGAGCGAGGCGATCGCCGGCATGCGCCTCGGCCGCATCGACGGAGAGACGACCGCGAACATCGGACTGATCCAGGGTGGCCTTGCCGGCAACATCGTGCCGAACAAGGTTGTCACGCGCGCCGAGGCGCGGAGCCGCAGCGACGCGAAGCTCCAAACGCAGACCGAGCACATGATGGCGTGCTTCGAGAAGGCCGCGAGCGGGCATCGCGTCACCGTGGAGGGCAAGGAGCACGTCGCCCGCGTCGAAGCGCGCGTCGAGCGTGACTACGACCCGCTGAACGTCCCCCGCGACAG
>JBGOTH010000092.1:0-8523 GCA_041476345.1 Methylomirabilia bacterium | reverse complement strand
GGGCGCGCGCGGGTGCTCTGACTGTGCTGCCAAGCAACATGTTCCTCAGAGAGCATAGACGCCTCGTGGACCTGGCGGCCAAGAACCGGCTGCCGGCAGTGTACTTTTTGAGGGAGTTTGTCGATGCCGGGGGCCTTATGTCCTATGGACCGAACGTTGCTGATCTGTATCGGCGCGCCGCGACCTACGTGGACAAGATCCTCAAGGGCGCCAAGCCCGCCGACCTGCCCGTCGAGCAACCCACCAAGTTCGAGCTGGTCATCAACCTCAAGACCGCCAAGGCCCTCGGCCTGACGATCCCGCCGTCGGTGCTGGCGCGGGCGGATCACATCATTGAGCCATGAGACAAGGGTTTCGCGTCATCGATTCGGACACGCACGTGAACCCATCGCTCGACGTGTTGCTGCGGTACGCGGATCAGCCGCTCCGCGATCGCCTCGACGATCTCCGGCCGTACATGCGGAAGGTCAAGGTGCAGGAGGGCCGCGGCGATGCCGAAGATCAGGCCGAGAGCACGATCCTCTCGATCAAGCAGCTTCGCTATCAACGGGTCGCGGGTGAAAAGCTGAGCGCACCGGCGGACACCGGGGGCGGCACCGGCTTCCTCTCCGGGCGCACGCAGATGGTCACGCGCAAGCCCATCGCCGCTCGCGTGGCGGAGGACAACGCGCGTGGCCGGCTCGCCGACATGGACACGGAAGGACGCGACATCGAATCTCGAGCCGATCTGGGCGGCGGCAAACGACGCCGACCTGCCGATCATGTACCACGGCTTCACCATCGAGACGCCGTACTTCCCGGGCTATCGCGACGTCTGGGAGAATCCCGCGATGAGCCGCTGCGCGGGCCAGACGTGGGGTGGCCAGCGCTTTCTCTCGTTCATGCTCATGGGCGGCATGCTCGATCGGTATGAGCACCTCCGCGTCGGGACGCTCGAGACCGGTCACGGCTGGCTGCCGCACTGGTTGGTGCGCCTGACGCGACAGATCGACTACGTCCGTGGCTCCGTCTCGCCGAAGGTCAAGCACACGCCGGTGGAATACGCGCAGATGGGGCGCGTCTACTGCGGCATCGATTTCTCCGAAGGTGTTGCGCTGACCCGCTCCGTGATCGACCTCGTCGGCGACCACGTCCTCATGTTCGAGTCGGACTATCCGCACCCCGAAACGATCTTTCCGGACCACGCCGACACGGTCATCGAGTGGCGGAAGGTGCTCGGCGAGACGGCGATGCAGAAGCTGATGTGGGAGAACGCGGCGCGCTTCTTCCGACTCCAGTCGACCCCGTGGCCGGTCAGCTCTTGACCGGCTCGATCACGCGCGCCGCGTGAAGCGTCGCGAGCTGCGCGGCGTCCAGACCGAGCAGCTCCGACAGCACGCGGTCGGTATCCTCGCCGAGCAGCGGCGCGCGGCGTTCGACGAAGCCCCCGGTGCTGCCGTGCAATCGAATGGGTGAGCGAGGCACGCGGGTCTTTCCTCGCCGTGGATGATCGAAGTCGTGCCAGACTCCGCGCGCCGCGAGGTGCGGATCGTTTGCCACCTCGGCCGCCGTGCGCACCGGCGCGCACGGCACGTGGGCTTCGCTCAGGATCGCCATCACCTCGTCCTTGGTACGGCTGCACGTCCACGCCTCCACGAGCGCGTCGATCTCGTCCATCTTCGCCGCACGGCCCGGTGTCGTCGCGTACGCGGGATCGCTCAGCAGATCCTCGCGGCCCAGCACGCGCGCGATGCTGTGCCAGTGGCGCTCGGACGCGGTGAAGATGGCGACGTGACCGTCGTTGGTCACATAGACGTTGTAGGGCGCCATCGCCAGGGCAGGGTGGCGATTGCCGGTCCGTGGGCCGACTCGATCGCTCTCGCCGTCCATGTGCGCGCCGAGCGCGCTCGCCAGCGCCATGACCGCGGCCTCGAGCATCGCGACTTCCACGAGCTGACCCTCCCCCGTACGCTCGCGCTGGAGGAGCGCGCTCACGATGCCTCCGAAGAGGTGGACGCCGGCGAGGAAATCACATACGGCAGGCCCGGCTTTCACCGGGGGACGATCGGGAAAGCCGGTCGCGTTCATGATGCCGCTCATCGCCTGGATCGTGAGATCCATCGCCGGCAGGTCTTTGTACGGACCCGTGAGACCGAAGCCGGTTCCCGACCCGTACACGAGGCGCGGATTCTCAATGTGCAGGACGTCCCAGCCGAGCCCGAGACGATCCATCACGCCCGCCGCGAAATTCTCGACGAGCACGTCCGCCTGGCGCACGAGACGCAGGAACAGCGCCTTGCCGTCGGCGTGCTTGAGGTCGAGGACGACCGACTCCTTGTTCGAGTTCAACATGACGAGCGGGTACGGCTCGACGTCCCGCTTCCGCCGGCGAACGACGTCGCCTTCGGGCGCCTCGATCTTGAGGACACGCGCCCCCATGAAGCTCAACAGGAGACCGCAGTACGGGCCGTTGTAGATCTGGCCGAGATCGAGCACGAGCATGCCTTCGAGGGGACGGGACGTTGTCATGGCGGCATCCTAGCTCATGATCAGGTGGTTGATCCCGGTCGCGCGGTGCAGCCGAAGAATGGCGTTGGCGACTTCGTCCGGCGAGCCGAGCAGGAAGCGATCGCGGAGCAGCTCGTCGAACTCGACGCCGAGATCGTTGTCGCCCGCGGGCATCGCCTGGCTCTGACCCCACTGCTGATCGAGGCGTACCCCAGTCGATCCGCGAGACGCGCTTGCTCGACGAGCTCCGCGAAGCGCGCTGGCATGTCGTGGCTCCGCGGGAACTGCGCCCGCATCATCAGCCCGAACTGGATCTCGGCCATGGCGGTCTCTTCCGCGGTAGCGTGGCTCCGCGCCTAGAGGGCGCGCTGAGAGCCAAAGCAGTAGGTTGCATGCGCCATCGACGGGATGCCGTGCGCACTGACGATGGCGTAGCAAGCACCAAGTGAAACGCCCGCGGACGGCGGGCGATCTCGGCCCATTCCTTCCCGGCCTTCGTCATGATGCTGATGAATGTCTTGTAGCCCTCGTCATCCCTCGCAAGCAGCATCTCCGCATCCGAAACGATCAGGAGATATCCGTTTGCCTTGAGCCAGCTCAGATCGTTGATGCATTCCTCGAGGGCATCCCAGTTCCCGCCGAAATAGTCGGGGAAACGTAACGCCTCAGCGAACGCGCGGAACAGCCCGCGCTTCGTTCGGCAACGCTTTCCGGGGATCCTGGCGACGAACAGACGAGGGAATTGGCGTTCAGCCACCATGCGAAGGGTATCGGCATCGCAGGACGACAGGACGACCCAAGGCGGCTTCGGTGTTCCCAGATGACGTGTGCTCAACATTTCGTTTGCCCGTCCAAGCGCTTGAACAATCGATAGTGATCGAGTGTGGAATACGCCGTGCCGGTATTCTGCTCTATGACGATGCGCTCTGCACGCCGCCGCTGCTGCTTCCCAGAGCGATAGACGTCGTAGGAGTGGTAGTGCCCGCTCTTACGGATGAGCGCTAGCGCTCGTTTCGCATCAGCAAGAATGCGCCGTGCCCGACGTGTGCGGCGTTTCGCTGCCATCGGACTTGATCATTCATGTAGCCACGGGGCGCGTCAATGTGAAGAAGTGAATACGCATAGAATCCCCCGTGAGGGCTACGCCTGAGACCGGCACGATTGGAGAGTCTTCATGAAAGCCCAGGACGAGCGTTCCGTTCCCAGCAGTCTCACGGCCAGCCGGGGTCCGCTCACCGGCATCCGTGTCGTCGAGCTGGCCGACGAGCAGGCGGAATACTGCGGGCTGACGCTCGCGGGTCTCGGCGCCGACGTCGTCAAGGTGGAGCCGCCCGGCGGGAGCCCCACGCGGCGCATCGGCCCTTTCTACGAGGACCGCGAAGATCCCGAGCGCTCGCTGTTCTTCTGGCAGTACAACCGCGGGAAGCGCTCGATCGTGCTCGATCTGCGTCAGGAGGAGGACCGCGAGCGATTCCGTGCGCTCGTCGCCACCGCCGACGTGCTGCTCGAGTCCACGCCGAGAGGTGAGCTCGACGGCCTGGGATTGAGCGCCGACGCGCTGATGCGGCAGTTCCCGACGTTGATCGTCGCGCGCGTCTCGCCGTTCGGTGACGAAGGGCCGTGGGCCGACTTCAAAGGCTCCGACCTGATCCACCTGGCGCTGGGCGGCGTCATGATGAACTGCGGCTACGATCCGGCGCCCGGCGGTCAATACGATCTGCCCCCGATCGCGCCGCAGATGTGGCACGCGTTCCACATCGCCGGCGAGCAGCTTGCCTTTTCCATCGTCGCCGCGCTGCTCTTTCGCTGGCGGACGGGCAAGGGGCAGCGTCTTTCGTGCGCGATCCACGAGGCGGTGGCGAAGTCCACCGAGGTCGATCTCATGTCGTGGGTGATGCGCCGCGTGCTCGTGCAGCGCCAGACGTGCCGGCACGCGCGTGAAGGCATCACGCCGCACCCGTCGATCGTGCACACGAAAGACGGGCGATGGGTCATGGCGAATCTCGGCACGCGCCCGGGCGAGACCAAGGCGCTCGTCGAGCTGCTCGAGAAGTACGGCATCGACGCCGGTCTCGATCCTTCGAGCGCGGCGATACCGACCAGCGGACGCTTCGTGCCCGGCACCGGCCCGAGCACGGCGAAGCGCGACCACGCGATGGAAGCGGTGCAGCGCTTCGTGCGCGCGTTCACCTACGAGAACGTGCCGTGGCAGGAAGCGCAGCACGCGGGGATGCTGTGGGCCCCGCTGCGCAAGCCGCACGAGAACGCGATGGACCCGCACTGGCTCGCGCGCCGGAGCTGCACGGACGTCGAGCATCCGGAGCTGGGCCGCTCCTTCCGCTACGCCACGAGCAAGTGGCTGGCAACGCGCACCTCCTGGTCTGTCGGCCGTCGCGCGCCGTTGTTGAACGAGGATGCGAAAGCCGTGGTGCTCCCGCGTGAACGCGATCTGCCTGTGATCGGTGCCGCGGCGCGTGCGCCGCTCAACGAAGGACTCTCGCCGCGCGGCAAGCCGTTTCCCCTGAATGGAATTCGCATTCTCGACTTCACGTGGTTCCTCGCCTCCGCGGGCGGCACGCGCTTCCTCAGCGCGTTCGGCGCCGAGAGCATCAAGGTCGAGCTGAAGAGTCACCCGGATACGCGCATGGCCGCGATGGCGCCGGTCGGAGGTCGCGCCGCGCGTGATACAGCGACGGGCTCGCTGCCCGGCGTGACCGATCCGGACATGGGTGGGCAGTTCAACAACAAGAATCCCGGCAAGCGGGGAATCTCGCTGAACGTCAGGCATCCGAAAGGTCTGGAGATCGCGCGACGGCTGGTGGCGATGTCGGACGTCGTCGCGGAAGGATTCTCGCCGGGAGTCCTGGACAACTGGGGACTCGGATACGACGCGCTGCGCGCGATCAAGCCGGACATCGTCTACGTCCAGCAGTCGGGCATGGGCGCGCAAGGGAAGTACGGCCGCTTTCGCACCGTGGGCCCGATCGCGAATTCGTTTTCCGGCCTGTCGGAAATGTCGGGGCTGCCCGAGCCTGCGATGCCCGCGGGATGGGGCTACTCGTATCTCGACTGGATGGGCGCGTACAGCTTCGCGCTCGCCATTCTCACCGGACTCTTCCATCGCGCGCGGACGGGTGAAGGGCAGTGGATCGACGCGTCGCAATCCGAGGTCGGGCTCTTCATCGCCGGCACGACGATTCTCGACTGGTCGGCGAACGGGCGCATCTGGTCACGCTACGGCAATCGCTCTCCGTACAAGCCGGCGGCGCCCCATGGCGTCTATCGCTGCGCCGGCGAGGATCGCTGGCTCACGATCGCCTGCTTCACCGAGGCTGAATGGAGCGCGTTGACGACGATCGCCGGGCATCCGGAGTGGGCGAACGACGCACGGTTCACGAATCTCGCTGCCCGGATGAAGCATCAGGAGGCGCTCGACGCTCTCGTGGGCGAGTGGACGAAATCGCAGGACGCGCTCCACGCGATGCTCGCCCTGCAGCGCGCCGGCGTTCCCGCGGGAGTCTGTCAGACGGCGGAAGATCGCTGCGATCACGATCCGCAGCTGGCCGCCTTGAACTGGCTCACCGAGGTGACGGGTACCAAGATCGGTCGATGGCCGCTCGCCGAAATCCCGGTCAAGATGAGCGAGAGCCCCGCGTACATCGGCGGACGCATCGACCGGGGCGCGCCGGGTTACGCGGAAGACAACGACTACGTGTATGGAGAGCTTCTCGGGATGTCGTCCGGAGAGATCAAGACGCTGGCTGACGAAGGAGTGATCTGACATGCAACGCCTTGCCTTCACCGGATGCGAGATGCTCGCCGCCGCGGCGCGACCCAAGGCGCGATCGAAGCCGGCCGCGCGTCGTCCCAAGCTGTCCGTGGTCGGTGGTCGCCGCGCCGTGGTGGTGGGCGGCCGCCGCGCGAAGGTGATCGACGTGCACGCGCATTGCGTGATCCCGGAGGCGTACGCCCTGCTGGGACTGAAGGTGGACGAGCATCGAGGGCCCGGGATCGGCGAGGTTGGAGCAAGGCGCATCGCTGAGATGGACGCGCAGGGCATCGACATGGAGGCGCTCAGCATCAACCCGGCGTGGTACCGGGCGGAGCGCGACGTCGTCACCCAGGTGATCAAGATCCAGAACGAGGCGCTTGCCGGATTCTGCGCACAGTACCCGGACCGCTTCGTCGCCTTCGCGTCGGTCGCGCTGCAGTTTCCGGATCTGGCGGTACAGCAGCTCGTGGATGGCGTGAAGAAGCTCGGGCTCCGCGGCGCCGCCGTGGGCGCGAGCGTCGCCGGTGAGGAATTTTCCGATCCGAAGTTCCACCCGTTCTGGGCCAAGGCCGAAGAGCTGGGCGTGCTCATCTTCATTCATCCGCAGAGCACGCCGGCTCTGGCCGCGCGATTCAAGGGCAACGGCTGGCTCGCGAATACGATCGGCAACCCGCTCGACACGACGATCGCTCTCTCGCATCTGATCTTCGAGGGCACGCTGGACAAGTTTCCTCGCCTGAAGATCTGCTCGGCGCACGGCGGCGGTTTCCTGCCTTCGTACGCGCCGCGCTCCGACAACAGCCTGCGTGTGGCGCCGGACATGGACACCGGCGTGAAGCTGAAGAAGAAGCCGACGGAGTATCTGCGGCAGATGTATTACGACACGCTGGTCTTCACGGGGGAGGCCTTGCGGCACCTCGCGGCGGAAGTCGGCTCGAACCGTCTCGTCGTCGGCACTGACCATCCCATTCCGTGGCAGGCCAAGTCGGTGGACCATGTTCTCAAGGCGCCGGGCTTCAGCAACGCGGAGCGCAGGGCGATGCTCGGGGAGACCGCGGCGAAGCTGCTGGGGATCAAGCTGTAGCACGCGGGCACGCCTGGTCCGCACGCAGCGCTGTGGGCGGCATCGCGGCCAACGGGTGCATGACGTCGATCGCCCAGGCGACATCCAGATGTTCTCCGCTCCAACTCGGACGCGAGGTTCGCGCGTCGATGTGGAGTCCGAGGCTGACATTCGTGGCGCGCAGGGCTGGCACCGGATCAGCGGCGAGTCGCGTTCCCGCGGGAACGTCCGGGAGTACTCGCCCATCCGGGCGCCGGAACTCGAGCGTGCTGTCAGGTTGTGGGACGACCTGATAACCCTCTTCATGGACGCTTCGGTGATGCCGCCGACAGAGCAACGCAAGGTTGGAGAGTGTCGTCGGGCCGCCGGCCGCCCAATGACGAATGTGATGGCCCTCGCCCAGCCGCAATCCGCAGCCCGGGAAGCGACAGCCGCGATCCCGATGCTGAAGCGCGCGCCGCAACGCCGGCGGAATCGTTCGGGTGCGGGCGCCGACTTCGACCACGCGCCCGCCCTCGTCGTGCCACATGACGACCCGGCTTGCGTCGCACGCGATGCGCTGAGACGTTCCCGCGGGAACGCGTACCCCGTCCTCGAGGACCGACTGTCCGGCCTGATCCGCATCCGCGAGGACCGCGGCATCGACGTGGACCACGACCTGATATCGCTCTCCGGGCGCGCCCGGATCGATCCCCTGATGGAGCGCCGTCTCCGCGATGAGCGCGAGTGCGTCCGCGCGCTGCTGCTCCGTCGTCGGGACGTCCTGCGCCTCGTCGGTCGCTGCGCGGCTCCGCTGATACAGAGTCTCGCGCGCGGCTTCGAGCGCTCGGAGGAGCACGGCGCCCACCTCCGGCGTCAGCCGCCCACGGAGGACGACCATGCCGTCGTCGTCGTGGGAGACATGCAGCGCGCGGCTCTTGTGCTGCCGTGCGCTCTCCTGCGCTTCGGTCTTCCGGTCCATGTACCGCCAACCGCGCACGATGCGCTCGACGTGAACGGCCGTACCGGCGCGGGCAACCGCAAGGAGCCGCTCTTCGGTCTCGGCCGTCGCGACACGCGTGACCGAGCGAACCTTGGAGTAAGAGACCTCACCGCGCGCAAACGCTCGGGTGAGGTGCGGCAGGACGCCGAGGGCGCGTGCCACGCGCACGTGCTCTCGCGCCGCGCCCTTGTCGAGTCCGACGCGCCAGCTCAACCAGTC
>JBGOTH010000091.1:0-8544 GCA_041476345.1 Methylomirabilia bacterium | reverse complement strand
GGCAACCTCGGCAGCGTGGAGAAGGCCTTCGAGCGCGTCGGCATTCCCGCCGTCGTCACCGAAGACCCGCGCGCGGTCGACGAAGCAGCGGCGGTCGTGTTGCCGGGCGACGGTGCGTTTCACGACGCGATGGCGAACCTCGCGTCACGCGGCCTGATCGATCCGGTCCGCCGCGCGCTCGACGGCACGCGGCCGTTTCTCGGCATCTGCCTTGGCTACCAGCTGCTGTTCTCGCAGAGCGAGGAGTTCGGCGAGGGGCGCGGGCTCGATGTCATCCCCGGCGTCGTGCGCCGCTTCCCGCCGGGCCGCAAGATCCCGCACATGGGATGGAACCGCGTCGAGCACGACGGCTCGCTCGACCTGCTCGCGGGGATCCCGAGCGGCGCGCACTTCTATTTCGTTCACAGCTATTACCCTGAGCTCGCGGGCGGCGTTGCCCTCGCGGGCGATTCTGAACTCACGGGCGGCGTTGCCCTCGTGGGCTCCCGGGCTCACGCCCGCCCGCTCGGGTCTTCCGCGTCGCTCGGCGACGGAGCGAGCGCGGCGAAGCCCGAGAGCCCGCGACTTGCATGGACCGAGTACGGAGTGCGGTTCGCGGCGGCGATGCAGCTCGGTCGTATTCACGCGACGCAGTTTCACCCGGAGAAGAGCCAGCGGTGGGGGCTCCGCCTCCTCGAAAACTTCGCGGCACTCGTCAAGGGCGGCGCGTGATCGTCATTCCCGCCGTCGATCTCCGCGCCGGCCGCTGCGTCCGCTTGCGCGAGGGCCGCGCTGACGCCGAGACCGTCTTCTCCGACGATCCCGTCGCCATGGCCGCGCACTGGGCGTCGCAGGGCGCCGAACGCCTGCACATCGTCGATCTCGACGGTGCGTTCGCGGGCGCTCCGCGCCAGACGGCGCTCATCGCCAAGATGCTCGCCGCCGTCGACACGGTGCCGGTCGAGGTCGGGGGCGGCCTGCGCGATCTCGCGGCCGTCGACGCGGTCATCGACGCCGGGGCGCGATGGGCTGTGGTCGGGACGCGGGCCGCGCTCGATCCCGCGTTCCTGAGAGACGTGTGTCGCGCGCATCTCGGGCGCATCATCGTCGCGGTCGATGCGCGCGGCGCCCGCGTGGCGGTCAAGGGTTGGACCGAAGCGGTCGACGAGACCGTCGCGGAGCTCGGCCTCCGCGCACGCGACGCCGGAGCCGCCGCCCTGCTCTACACGGACGTCAGCCGCGACGGCATGGAGCAGGGGCCCAACCTCGATGGCACTGCCGGCCTCGCTCGCATCGTCGGCATGCCGGTGCTCGCATCGGGTGGCGTGGCCTGTGTGGACGATCTCGTCCGGCTCGCGGGCGTCCCCGGTGTCGAAGGCACCGTCGTCGGTCGTGCGCTCTACACGGGCGCCGTCGACCTGAGCGCCGCGCTCACCGCGGTACGGGCGGTGCGCTGATGCTGGCCAAACGCATCATTCCGTGCCTCGACGTGAAGGACGGGCGTGTGGTCAAGGGCGTACGCTTCGTCGATCTTCGTGACGCGGGTGACCCGGTCGAAGCCGCGCTCGCGTACGACGCGCAAGGGGCGGACGAGCTCGTGTTCCTCGATATCACCGCCTCGCACGAAGACCGCCACATCATGCTCGACGTCGTGCGCCGCACGGCCGAGGGCATCTACATGCCGCTGACCGTCGGGGGCGGTATCCGCTCGATCGACGACGTGCGCCGCTTGCTCCGCGCCGGCGCAGACAAGGTGTCGCTCAACACCGCCGCGATCGCCGAGCCGGCGCTGATCCGTGCCGCGGCGGAGTGCTTCGGCAGCCAGTGCATCGTGGTCGCCATCGACGCCAGGCGCGAGGGCGACACGCGATGGGGCGTCTACACTCACGGGGGCCGCCGCCCGGCGGGGCGCGATGCCGTCGCGTGGGCGCAGGAAGCCGTCACGCTCGGCGCCGGCGAAATACTTCTGACGAGCATGGATCGCGACGGAACGAAGGACGGTTACGATCTCGATCTGACGCGCACGGTCGCGGATGCCGTGACGGTGCCGGTGATCGCATCCGGCGGCGCGGGCTCGCTGGAGCACCTCGCGGAAGGCGTGACCGAGGGCGGAGCGGACGCCGTCCTCGCCGCCTCGATCTTCCATTTCGGCATCCACACCATTGCCGAGGCGAAGGCCTACCTCCGCGATCGTGGCGTGGAAGTGCGGCTCGCGCCATGACGGTCGACGATCTCCGCTTCGACGCGCAGGGGCTCATCCCGGCCGTGGTGCAGGAAGCCGACACGGGCGACGTGCTGATGGTCGCGTGGATGGACCGCGCGGCGGTGACCGCGACGCTCGAGACGGGCTTCACGCACTTCTGGTCGCGGTCGCGCGCGACCGGGTGGCGAAAGGGCGAGACCTCTGGCCACGTGCAACACGTGCAGCGCGTCTACGCCGACTGCGACACGGATACGCTGCTCGTCCAGGTCCACCAGGAAGGGCCCGCGTGCCACACGAACAATCCGACGTGCTTCTTTACCGCGCTGCAAGGCGAACCTGGTGTGGCGTCGCCGACGATGCTTGCCCGTCTCGAGCGGATCGTCGAGTCGCGTAAAGCGGGCGCGCCAGCCGGGTCCTACGTCGGTGAGCTCCTCGCGAAGGGCGAGGCCGAAGTCTGTCGCAAGATCGGCGAAGAAGCGGTCGAGGTCATCACGGCGGCGCTCGGCGGCGAAGGCGACCGGCGGGTCGTCGAGGAAATCGCGGACCTCTGGTTCCATACGATCGTCCTGCTCGGGCAGCGCGGCATCCCCCTACACGACGTGCTGAAGGAGCTGGCGCGCCGGCACACGAAGCGTCAGGCCGGCGGCTGACCCGGAATGCCCGGATGGCGTCGACGCTTCGGCGTGGCGGCGGCGGCGCTCGCCCTGAGCGGCTGCGCGGGCTCGAGTCCGCGAGGCCAGCTCGATCACGGCGTGTACCGCGCCCGGGAGGGCTTTCGCGTGACGGTGCCCGGCCCCGACTGGGAAGCTGCGACGTCGGACCGTGCTCATTTCGAGCTGCGCCATCGTGCCGCCGCGGCGGGCATCTTCGCGAACGTCGAATGCGGGCCCGAAGCGGCGAAGCGCGGTCTCGCCGTCCTGACGCGGCGACTGTTCGTCGGGTTGCGCGCGCGGGCGGCGGTGGAGAACGGCGCGGCGACGATCGCCGGGGTACCGGCCGCGCATGCGGTGATGGAGACGCAGGTAGGAGATGACGGTGAGCGCGTGCGTCTCGAGGCGTACGTCGTGAAGGACGAGCGCTGCGTTTACGACCTCGTGTACGTCGCGCCGGCGGCGACCTTCGCCGAGCGGCGAGCGGACTTCCAGCGCTTCGTGGAAAGCTTCACGCGGGAGTAGGCACGGATGGAAGCGGCGCTCCTTCGACGAACGGCCACGTGGTACGGCGGCCTCGGGCTGCTCGCCGCCCAGGTCGCGCGCAGCGTGGTGCTGCCCCGGAAGTACTTCGCGTTGGTCGTCCATGAAATCGACGTCATGGGCGTGCGCTCGCTGGGCGTCGCCGCCATCGCCGCCGTGTTCACGGGCATGGTCTTCGCGTTGCAGAGCTCGATCAACATGGCGCGCTTCGGTGCCGAGAACTACGTCGGCCCGCTCGTGGCGCTCGCGATCCTGCGCGAGCTCGGTCCGGTGCTCACGGCGATCCTCGTCGGCGGCAAGGTCGCGTCCGGCATCACGGCCGAGCTCGGTTCGATGAAGGTCACCGAGCAGATCGACGCGCTGCGCTCGCTCGGCGTCAACCACATCAAGCGGCTGATCGTCCCGCGCGTGCTCGCATCGCTGATCGTCTTCCCGCTCCTCACGACGCTCGCCGATTTCCTCGGCGTGCTCGGCGGACTGGTCACGATGGTGGTCGAGCGCGGCGCGGATGCGTACGCCTACATCAACACGACCACGTACTGGGTGATTCCGCGCGATTTCTTCACGGGCATCGGCAAGAGCGTGTTCTTCGGGGCCATCGTCACCCTGATCGGCTGCTACAACGGCCTCGCCACCGAGGGCGGCACCGAAGGCCTCGGCCGCGCGACCACCGCCACTGTCGTCCAGGTGACGATGGGCGTGATCATCTCGGACTTCTTCCTCACGAAGCTCTTCCTCATCCTCTTCTGGCCGGCCCGGTGACGCGGCGATGACCACGCTGGTGGAAGCGATCGACGTGCGGAAGGGCTTCGAGGCGGTCGAGGTGCTGAAGGGCGTCAGCTTCAGCCTCGACAAGGGCGAGACCCTCGTCGTCATGGGGGGAAGCGGATCCGGGAAGACGGTCCTGCTGCGCCTCATCGACGGCCTCTACCAGCCCGACGGCGGCGCGATCCGCTTGTTCGATGGGAACATCGAGCAGCTCTCGGAGGAGGATCTCCTGCCCATCCGGCGGCGCCTCGGGTACGTGTTTCAGGGCGCCGCGCTCTTCGACTCGCTCACCGTCGAGCAGAACGTGGCGTTTCCCCTGCGTGAGCACACCGCCCTCCCCGGCGACGAGATCCACCAGCGCGTGGTCCATTTCCTCTCGCTCGTCGGTCTGGACGAAAAGGTGCTGCCGCTGCTCCCGTCGGAGCTGTCGGGAGGAATGCGCAAGCGCGTCGGGATCGCGCGCGCGCTCATCGGTCAGCCGGAGGTGCTCCTGTTCGACGAGCCGACGGCGGGGCTGGATCCCACCAACTCCAAGATGGTGGGCGAGCTCATTTCCGAGCTGGGCAGCGAGGTCTGCGATACCGCCATCGTGGTGACGCACGACCTCGAGCTGGCGAAGACCGTCGCGGATCGCGTTGCCGTGCTCATCCAGGGACGCTTCGCCGCGCTCGGCCGCCTCGACGACGTGCTCGGCAGCCGCGACCCGGCCGTGCAGGCGTTCCTGACGGGAGAGGCGAGATAGTCAAGATGAACGAGACACAGCGGGAGCGCGCTACGAAGATGCGCGTCGGCATCTTCGTCCTGGTCGCGGTGGGCGTCTTCCTCGCCGTCGTCTACATGCTCGGCGCACGCGCACGGCTCTTCGAGTCGCGCATCACGATCCACGGGGAGTTCACCGACGTCGCCGGCCTGCAGGAAGGGGCTACCGTGCGCCTGGCGGGCGTGCAGATCGGCCGCGTCAGCAAGGTTGCGCTGCCGTCCCAGCCCGGCGGTAAAGTTCGCGTGAGCATGAAGGTCGCGAAGCAGTTCTCGGACCGCATCCGCAAGGACTCGGAGGCGCGCATCCAGACACAAGGCCTCCTCGGCGATCGCATCGTCGAGATCACCGTGGGGACCGCGCAGACGGCCGCGATCCAGCCGGATGAGACGTTGCGCTCGCGTGAGCCCGTCGACATCTCGAACGTGATCGGTGAGAGCGCCGGTGTGGTCCGCAGCGTCGCAGTGCTCTCCGAAAGCCTGCGCCAGGTCGCCGAGGAATTCCAGAAGTCGGGGGTGATGAGCGATCTCGCCGGGACGATCGCGACCACGCGCAAGGTCGCCGAACAGGTCGGCCGCATCGCCGACCGGGCCGAGAAAGGCCCCGGGCTCGCCCACACGCTGCTCTACGAGGAGCCCGTCGCGCTTCGCAAGGTGAACGATCTCATTGCGAGCGCGCAGGCGATCGTGAGCCGGATCGAGCGCGGCGAAGGCACGGTCGGGGTGCTGACCTCGGAGCAGTCCACGCAGGCGGGGAAGCGACTGCTGGCGGCGATGGAACGGTTCGGTGCGCTCGCCGACCGTCCCGCGGGCGACGAAGGACTTCTCACGGCGCTCCTGTTCGATCCGAAGTACAAGTCCGTGCTCGAGGACCTCCAGAGCGTCGCGCACAACTTCCGCGACGTCTCCGATCGGCTCGCGGGTGGCCGCGGAACGCTCGGCGGTCTCCTCAAGGACGAGCCTGCGGAGGAGAGCATCAGCAAGGCGTCGCGCGATCTGCAGGCAACGCTCGCCAACCTTCGCGCGATCACCGAGAAGATCAACGAGGGCGAAGGCACGCTCGGCGCGCTCGTCGCCGATCCGACGCTCTACGAGCGGCTCACCAACATCGTCGACGGTGCCTCGCGGAGCTTTCTGCTGCGGACGTTCATCCGCGGACTCGGCAAGAAGGACACGGACGGGAAGCGGAATGGCGAGTAAGCGGCTCGGGAACGTCTATCGCTGCCAGCAGTGCGGCTTCACGAGCCCGAAGCCGGGCACGTGCTCCGACTGCGTGCGCACCGGTGATTTCGTCCAGCTCGTGGAAGAGCGTCCGGCGCGCGAACGTGAAGGCCGGCGCGCGAGCCTCGCCTCGGGGCGACCCCGACCGCTGCGCGAGGTGGAGATCGAGCACGTCGCCCGGCTCCACACGAAGATCGGCGAGCTCGATCGCGTGCTGGGCGGCGGTGTCGTCCCCGGCTCGCTCGTCCTCATCGGCGGCGAGCCCGGGATCGGCAAGAGCACATTGCTCGCGCAGGCCGCGAGCCGGCTCGCCGAGATCGCGCCTCCCGTCCTCTACGTGTCCGCCGAGGAGTCGGCCGCGCAGGTGCGGCTCCGCGTGGAGCGTCTCGGCCTCAAGGCAGACGGTCTCCTCCTGTGGGCGGAGAACGATCTCAGCGTGGTCGAGGCGCAGCTCGACGAGGTGAAGCCGCGCGCGCTCGTGATCGACTCGATCCAGACGGTGTTCCTGCCGGGTCTCGAGTCGGCCCCGGGCAGTGTGGCGCAGGTGCGCGAGTGCGGCGCTCGCCTCATGACGCTGGCGAAAGGCCGTGGCATCGCGACGTTCCTGGTCGGTCACGTCACCAAGGACGGCACCATCGCGGGGCCGCGCACGCTGGAGCATCTCGTCGACACCGTTCTCTACTTCGAGGGCGAGCAGCACCACGCGTATCGCGTGCTGCGCGCCGTGAAGAACCGGTTCGGGTCGACCAACGAGCTGGGCATCTTCCAGATGAGCGAGCGTGGCCTCGAGGAGGTCGCGAACCCGTCCGGATTTTTCCTGAGCGAGCGTCCCAAGGACGCGCCGGGCTCGGTGGTGGTCGCGAGTCTCGACGGCACCCGGCCGCTCCTCCTCGAGCTGCAGGTGCTGGTCGCGCCGACGCCGATTCCGACCCCGCGCCGCACGGTGCTCGGCGCCGACTACAACCGCGTGTGCCTGCTCCTTGCCGTGCTGGAGAAGCGCATGGGGATGAAGCTGGCGACCCAGGATGTGTTCGTGAACGTCGCGGGCGGCGGGCGCATCGTCGAACCGGCGGCGGACCTCGGCATCGTCGTGGCCGCGGCCTCGAGCTACGAGGGCCGGCCGGTCGGCGGCGACGTCGTCATCCTCGGCGAGGTTGGACTCACCGGAGAGGTCCGCGCAGTCACCGGTCTCGAGACGAGGCTGCGCGAGGCCGCGCAGCTCGGCTTCCGCCATGCGGTCGTGCCCAAGAGCAACCTCGTGGAGGGCGTGAAGCTGCCCGTGGACGTTCGCGGCGTCCGTACCGTCAACGAAGCGCTGGACGCGCTTCTGCGATGAGCACGGCGGGCGCGGTGGCACGCATCGCGGTCATCGCGCTGGCCGCCGCCCTCGGTGCGTCGGCGGCCGTCGCCGTCGGTCGTCCACGTCTCGTCGGCGCCGCCGCCGGTGCCGTCCTCGCGGTGATCACCGTGGTCGCCGAGCTGGCGGCGGCGCGCGCACGAATCGATCGTCTCGCCTGGGGCGCTTTCGGCGGAACGCTCGGACTGCTCGCCGGCGCCGTCGCGGGTGTTGCCGCGCGGGGGCTCGCGCCGTCGACGGGCTGGGTGTTCGTCGCGATTGGTGCCGTGCTCGGCGCGTACCTTGGCGCCGCCGTCGGTGTCCGTCGTGGCCCCGATGTCACCGGCCTGAATGCGCTGCTCTTTCCGCGCGGCTCGTCGGAACGCGCCATCAAGCTCGTCGACACTTCCGCGATCATCGACGGCCGCATCGCCGACCTCGCCGCCACCGGCTTCATCGAGGGGCCCCTCGTCATCCCGGAGTTCGTCCTGCACGAGCTCCAGCAGATCGCGGATGCGAGCGACCCGCGGCGGCGTGCGCGCGGCAAGCGCGGCTTCGAGGTCGTCCAGCGGCTGCAGCGTCTCCCCGGCGCGCTCGTGGAGATCGCCGACCTCGACGTGCCGGCGGTGGCGGAGGTCGATCGCAAGCTGCTCGCGCTGGCCAAGGCGCGCGCCGCCAAGGTGATCACGACCGACTACAACCTGAACAAGCTCGCCGAGCTCTCCGGCGTGACCGTGCTCAACGTCAACGAGCTGGCCAACGCCTTGAAGCCGTCCGTCGTCGCGGGCGAACCGATGCACGTGCACGTCCTCCGCGAGGGCAAGGAGAGCGGTCAGGGCGTCGCCTACCTCGACGACGGCACGATGGTCGTGGTCGATCAGGGGAAGCGATGCCTCGGAACCAGCATCGACGTCGTCGTCACCAGCGTGCTGCAGACGCCGGCGGGGCGCATCATCTTCACGCGCCTGCGCGAGGAGGACCCCGCGCGTGCGTGATATCGCCGTCGTCATTCCCGCGGGCGGTGTCGGCCGGCGCATGGGAGGCCGGACGCCGAAACAGTTTCTGCGATTGGGCGGGTCGACGATCCT
>JBGOTH010000090.1:0-8589 GCA_041476345.1 Methylomirabilia bacterium | reverse complement strand
GCGATCAACTCGCAGGTGAAGGAAGACCGGCGGCGCGCGGACGCGGTGACGGCGTGCGTGCATCCGGACGCCGCCAAGGCGCACGGCTTCAGGGACGGCGAGACGGCGCGCCTCGTGTCCGCGCGTGGCGCGCTCCCGGTACGCCTCGAGTTGCGCGATGACATGCGACGGGACACCGTGTTCGTCACGAAGGGCGATTGGGCGAAGTACGGCCGCGGGCTCAACGTGCTGACGGAGCCGCGCTACACGGCGGGGACGGGCACGGCGTTCAACCAGAACTACGTGCGGCTCGAGAGCGCTTGACTGGGGGACCCAGCACGGGTCCCCCAAGCCCCCCTTACGTTCGCAACCGCCCCGGCGTAGCCGGGGCGGTGCTCTAAATCCCTGCGACCACCATGATCTCGACCAGCATCTTCGGGTTGGCGAGGCTCGCCTGGACAGTGGCACGCGCCGGCGTGTTGCCCTTGTCCACCCACGCGTCCCACACGGAGTTCATGTCGGCGAAGTTCCGCATGTCGGTGATGAAGATCTGCGCGGAGAGGAGCTTCGACTTGTCGCTGCCGGCGCTCTTGAGCGCGGCGTCGATCCGCTTCAGCACGGACTCCGTCTGCCCTTTGATGTCGGCCGACGGGTCTTCCGCCACCATACCCGCGAGGTACACCGTGTTGCCGTGCACGACCGCCGCGCTCATGCGCGGTCCCGCTCCGTGACGATTGATCGCCATTGATCGCTCTCCTTATCTTTGCGTTCGTTTCCACGCGGCCAGATTGTTCTCGATCTGTTGCGCGTGGCCCTCGAGGTGCTCGGCGTAGAGCTCGAGCCACTTCTCCGCGGAGTACTCGCCCATCTCGCTGTGCCGGCCCTTGCGCGCCCACGCCTCGTCCGGCAGCGTGCGCAGGAGCGCCGTGGTGTTGAGGCGCACCGACGCGACGGTGGCCAGCGCGGGCTCGAGGGGGAGCGCGTGATAGTCGAAGCGGCGCGCCCACTCCTCCTGGTCATAGCCGACGATGAGCGGGTCCTTCTCCGCGAGCACGTAGCGAATGCGGGAGTAGGACGTCGTTTCCGAATCCGCGCAGTGACAGATCACTTCGTGCGCCGACCATTCACCCGGCGCGGGGCGCCACTTGCGCGCCGCGGGCGGAACGTTCGCCAGGGCCTCGCCGAGTCGCCGCGGCCCGTCGGCGTACTGCTGGATGAGCTTCTCGCGCTGTTGTGGTGTCATGGCTCGGCCATCTTACGACACGTGGCGGGTTGACGGCGGCGCGGGGATGAGGGACTCTGCATTCGCGAATCCATCCGGGAGGCCTAAATGAAGGCAGCAGCCGCGGTCGCGGAGATCCTGAAGCGCGAGGGCGTGAAGTTCCTGATCGGCTATCCGGTCAATCCCATCATCGAGGCGGCGGCGGAAGCGGACATCCGCACGATCATCGTGCGCCAGGAGCGCACCGGCCTGCACATGGCGGACGCGGTCAGCCGCGTGACGTCCGCGGACCAGATCGGCGTCTTCGCGATGCAGCACGGGCCGGGCTCCGAGAACGCGTTCGGCGGCGTCGCGCAGGCCTACGGCGACTCGGTGCCCATCGTCGTCCTGCCCGGCGGCTATCCGCGCGCCATCACGAACGTCCCGCCGAACTTCAACTCGTTCCTCAACATGCAGCACGTCACGAAGTCGGCGGAGCAGGTGATCCTGCCGAGTGTCGTGTCGGCCGCCATGCGCCGCGCCTTCACGCAGGTGAGGAACGGGCGTCCGCGTCCCGTGCTCGTCGAATTCCCCGTCGACGTCCTCCGCGAAGACGTGCCCGAGCCGTTCGAGTACACGCCGGCGCCGCGCGTCAAGGTCGGCCCGGATCCCAAGGACGTCGCGCGCGTGGCGGGAGCGCTGATCGCCGCCCAGCGGCCGGTCATCTACGCGGGGCAGGGCGTGCACTACGCGAAAGCGTGGCCGCAGCTCAAGGTGCTCGCCGAGCTGCTCGAAGCGCCGGTGACGACGAGCCTCCAGGGCAAGAGCGCGTTCCCCGAGACGCATCCGCTGTCGCTCGGTTCCGGCGGGCGATCGATCAGCAAGCAGCTCCACCACTTCCTGACGACCGCGGACGTCATCTTCGGCATCGGCTGCAGCTTCACGACCACCAACTACGGCGTCGCGATGCCGAAGGGCAAGAAGCTCATCCAGGCCACGCTGGACGCGGCCGACCTGAACAAGGACGTACCGATCGCGGATGCGATGCTCGGTGACGCCGGGCTCGTGCTCGACGCGCTGATCGTCGAGATCAAGGACCGTCTGAAGGGCAGACCGCGCGGACGCATGACGGAGGTCACGCAGGAGATCAAGAACCTCAAGACCGAATGGTTGGCCCAGTGGATGCCGCGCCTCACGCAGGACGGCTCACCGCTGTCCCCGTACCGCGTCATCTGGGACCTGATGCACACCGTCGACCTCGCGAACACGATCATCACGCACGACGCGGGTAGCCCGCGCGACCAGATCTCGCCCTTCTGGGAGCCGACGGCGCCACTCAGCTACATCGGCTGGGGCAAGACGACGCAGCTCGGCTACGGGCTCGGCCTCGCCATGGGCGCCAAGCTCGCGCATCCCGAAAAACTCTGCGTCAACTTTTGGGGTGACGCGGCCATCGGCTTCACCGGGATGGACTTCGAGACGTGCGTGCGCGAGCGCATCCCGATCCTGTCGATCCTGTCGAACAACTTTTCGATGGCCATCGAGCTGAAGGTGATGAAGGCGGCCACCCAGAAGTACCGCAGCACGGACATCAGCGGGAACTACGCGGACATGGCGAAGGCGTTCGGCGGCTACGGCGAGCGCGTGGAGAAAGCGAACGAGATCGTGCCGGCCATCACGCGCGGCATCCAGAAGACGAAGGAAGGCGTGCCGGTGCTCCTCGAGTTCATCACCGAGAAGGCCGAAGATTTCTCGATGTACCAGGTCTAGGGCGACCGTTCATTCGATGAACTGATCCGCATGCATCAGCAGCGACGGCGGGATGGTGAGGCCCAGCGTCCGGGCCGTCTTGCGGTTGATCACCAGCTCGTACTTCGTCGGCTGCTCCACGGGCAGGTCGCCCGGCTGGGCTCCTTTGAGGATCTTGTCCACGTAGACGGCGGCGCCTCGAACCTGGTCGTAAAAGTCCACCGCATAGGACATGAGGCCACCCGCCTCGACAAATTGCCGCTCCCCCCACATCGCCGGCATCCGGCGCTTGGCCGCGAGGGCCACGAGGGCTTTTCGATGCTCCGTGGTCAGCACACCCGCGGCCCCGAAGAGCGCGTGGGCGCGCTGCCGGGTCATCGCGACAAAGGCGCCCTCGAACTCGCCAGGTCCTCGCACCCCGAGCGGTAGCACGGTAAGACCCAGTGCCGGGGCCGACTTCTGAATGTCCTTCAACACCAGCACATTGGATTGGTCGATCGGGTTATAGAGGACCGCCACGCGGGAAGTCTTGGGGGCGATCTCCTTGAGGAACTCCAACCGTTTCCCGCCCAACTCGGCGCTGATGCTCGTCAACCCCGTGGTGTTTCCACCCGGTCGCGCGAGGTTGGCGACGAGTCCGGCACCGACGGCGTCGGCAACGCCCGCGAAGACGATGGGAATCGTGCTGGTCGCCTGCTTGGCGACCAGAGACGCCGGCGTACCCGGAGTGACGAGAACATCCGGCTTGAGACGGACCAGCTCGGTCGCAAGCTCGGACAGTCGTTCGACCCGCCCGTTTGCGAATCGGTACTCGATGACGATGTTCTGCCCCTCGGTGTAGCCGAGCCCACGCAACCCTTGCCGGAAGGCGTCGATCTCTCGCGAGGGTCCGGGCGAGCCGAAAAACAGGAAACCGATCCGGGGGACCTTCCCGGCCTGCTGCGCTTCGGCGGCGAGCGGCGCCGCCACGAGGGCTGCGACGACGCCAAGGAATCGCCGCCGATCCATCACGCGATCATCGATCCGCCCGAATCCAACGGAGGGATCGGTGTCTGACCCGCCGCTTACGCGGGCCGGCGGGCGGTGGTCGGGGGAACGATGCCGTTCATGCGGAGATAGACGACGAGCTGTCCGTGGTGATTGCGAACCTGATAGAGCGGTCCCAGCCAGAACGTGAAGCGGGTCACCGTGCGGTTCCCGAAGGGGAATTTCACCGGATCGAGCAGCTGGGCATCGGTCAGCGATCCGAGCATCTCCTGTCCTGCCATGAGATTTTGCTTCAGCAGACCGATGACTTCCGCCTTCGTCATCGTCCCCGCGTGGTGCCCGGCCTCGCTCTTGGTGCCTTTCGCGGTGTCGACGAAGCGTTGCGCGATGCCGGCGAGATGCACCAGCTGATCGCGAAACGTCGCGACCTCCGGCATCGGCTTGTACCCATATTTCTCCTCGGGCATGGCTTCGGCGACGTCGATGATCTCGGTTGCGGCCCGTTGCCACGTCGCCACGAGCTCTTTGACCACGCTCGGCGAAGCGCTCTGCGCCGAGACCGAAGACGGAACGACCGCAGCCACGACGCCGCAGAACACCAGGCACGCGTAGGTCAGGTTTTTCATGGTTGCCCCCCGCTAGATCCTTCGCACAGAAATCCACCCATGGTCAAGACCATTCCTGAAGCCTGGCTCCCGCGGTCGTCATCGGCACAGCCGCCGGTAGAGTGCTTCGTAGCGCGGCACGATGATCTCGGCGGAAAACCTCGCACGCGCGCGAGCCTGCGCGGCCCGGCCCAGCGCGCTGCGGCGTGTCTTATCGTGGATCAAGGCCTCGAGCGCGCCGGCCAATGCGTCGACGTCGCCGGAAGGAACCAGCAAGCCGCTCTCGTTGTCTTCGACCACCTCCGGGATGCCGCCCACGCGGGTCGAAACACTCGGGCAGCCGAAACACATGGCTTCGAGGATGCTCAGACAAAAACTCTCCGTTTCAGAGGTGTAGAGCCCGACGTCACCGACCTGAAGGTAGTCCTCGATGTGGTCGACCTTCTCGCGGACGATGACTCGGTCCTCCAGGCCGAGACGCTGCACGTGTTCCGCGAACGGCGCGAAGGGTTCCCCCGCCAGAATGAGGAGCTTGAAGGCGTCGCGCGGGCGGACGCGGGCGACGGTCTCCAGCAAGAGATCGATGCGCTTGCCCGCGCGAAGATTGGAGGAATGGACGACGAGGACTTCCTCCCCCAGACCGAGCTCCCGGCGCACCTCCTCGCTCGAGCGGCGCGGCGGGCGTGGGACAAAAAAATTGTGGATGACCTCGATCGCGCCATCGAAGTTGAGCGCTCGTCGGGTCTCGCTCTTCAGCGCCTCGGACACCGCCGTGACCGCGTCCGAACAGGTGAGAGCGTGCCGGATGGCCGGAGCGTAGCCTGGATCGTAGCCCAGCAGCGTCGTGTCCGTGCCGTGCAACGTCGTGACCACGCGAGGCTGTTGTTCCGGCGGAAGCATCGATCGGGCGAGGATGGCGGCCGTCGCGTGCGGCACGGCGTAGTGCACGTGCAGCACGTCCAACCGGTAGTCGCGACTCACTTCGGCCATGCGCACCGAGAGCGGCAAGGTGTAGTCGGGAAATCTGAACAATCCATAGTCGTTGATCACGACGGGATGGAAGTGAAGCCGTGGCCGATCCGCGGGCAGCCGAAACGGCCGCTCGTAACTGATGAAATGCACCTCGTGGCCCCGGGCCGCCAAGTCCTCCCCCAGAGCCGTCGCGAGAACGCCACTCCCTCCAACGGAGGGGTAGCACGTGATGCCGATGCGGAGCGGGGCGCCGGCGGCCATGGGTCAGGGAGAGAGCTCGGTGTAGGCTTCATCGGATCGATCGATCTGGTCCCGGAGGACAAAGGTGATCTCGGGCGCTTCCTCCTGGCGAAGATAGGCCTGCTCGCCCGCGCCGGCCACGTAGTGGGTGCATCTCAGAATCGACTGCATCCAGAGGAGCCGCGTGTCCCGCGTGGGGCTGATCTGCTCCCTGGCGACGCTGGCGGCCGGGACGCTCACGAAGGAATCGCCGCCCGCGTGCAGCTGGAATTCTCCGGCGTGCACGCGCGCGCGGACGATCTCGCCCTCGTACGGCACGTCCGCGAAGAACTCGCTCACCTCGCACGCGCTGCGTCGCACGGCCGGATCGCTCGATCGCACGACGTGAATTCCCTCGAGCAACCCCATGCGGCGGTACATCTCCAGACAGAAGTCCGCCACCGTCTCAGCCGACGTTGCCCGGAACAGCGCGGTCAAGGGACCCTCGACGTAGTTGGGCAGCTGAAGCAGCGTCTTGCCGTGCCACTCCGGAGCGATGCGCTTCACGTAGAGCGGCGAGAACTTTCGCTGAAGCTTGTTGACGACCGCGAAGTTGAGCTGGGCGGGTTCTCCGGTCGTGCGATGGCGGAGAATCGTTCGCGTCTCGCGCGGGTCGTGGTCGCTGTCATGGTAGAAGAACACGATGCGTCCGCCCAGGTGCGCCTGCAGCCGCCGCGCGGTGTGAATCTTGGCGACGAGAAAGCGCCGGGGGAAAAAGCCGCAGGGCTGCTGGCCGAACGCGATGACGGGCTCCACGCTCATGCGGGACCGCCGTCGTCGCTGGGAGCACGCGGCCCCAGGACCGCCTGCAGCAGCAGGCTGAAGGAGATGCACGTCGCGCAGCCGATGAGGTTGTACCAGAGGTAACCGATGGTGAGAGAAAGGTACATCACGATCACCAGAGTCTGCGCCACCACGGCCGCGAAGAAGACCGCATTGCCGCCCACGCGCCGGAAGAAGAACGCCACCAGAAAGATCCCCAGCACGACACCGTAGAAAATGGAGCCGAGGATGTTGATCGCCTCGATGAGGTTTTCGGCAAAGCCGGCGAACAGCGCGAACGCCACGGCGAACAGGCCCCACAGGGCGGTAAACCGCTTCGCCACCCGTACGTTGCGCGCCTCGTCGGCGGCGGCGAGCGGCCGGAAATGCCGCCAGAAGTCCATCGTCGTCGTCGTGCCGAGCGCGTTGAGCTCCGCCGCTTTGGACGACAACGCCGCGGCGAACATCACCGCGATGAGCAGGCCGATCGCCCCGTGCGGCAGCGTGGTCAGGATGAACGTGATGAAGACGTAGTCGGAATCTTTCGTCTTGGCGCGCGGGTCAGCCGCCAAGAGCGCCGCTTTGGCCTCGGCGCGAACGGCGTCGGTCCGGTGATTGGCCTCGACCATGGCGGCGCGGGCGGTGGATTCGACGGCCGCGTCCGCGGACGCGCGGGCGTGGAGCCAGGCGCGAATCGCCTTCCGGGTGTCCGCGACCGCGACGGTGTGCCGCTCTTCGAGAGCGACAAACGTGGTGCCGCCGGCGCCGCGCACGTGACGCTGCCACTCGGCCTGGTTGAAGAACACGGGCGCGGGGGAGAATTGGTAGAAGACGAACAGGAGCGCGCCGAGCAACAGAATGAGGAACTGCATCGGAATCTTCAAGAGCGCGTTGAACATCAGCCCGAGGCGGCTTTCGCGCAAGGAGCCGCCGCCGATGTAGCGCTGCACCTGCGATTGGTCGGTGCCGAAATACGCGAGCGAGAGAAACAAACCGCCGAGCAGGCCGGTCCAGAGCGTGTAGCGCCGGCTGGCATCGAAGGAAAAATCCACCGCGTGCAATTTGCCCAGGGCGCCGGCGACGCGCGCGGCACCGGTGAAGCCGAGTCCCTCGGGCAGCTTGGCCAGCAACACGACCAGCGCCGTCACCATGCCGATGAAGATCACCGTCATCTGCCACTTTTGTGTCAGGCTCACCGCTTCGCTGCCGCCCGTGACGGTGTAGACGATGACGAGCAGCCCGGTGAACACGATGATGACGTCGAGCCGCCAGCCCAGCACCGTGGACAGAATGATGGCGGGTGCGTAGATGGTCACGCCCGCGGCGAGTCCGCGTTGCAGGAGAAACAGACCCGCGCCGAGTAGACGCGTCTTCCGGTCGAAGCGCCGGCCCAGAAACTCGTAGGAGGTATACACGCCGAGCCGCCGGTACATGGGCAGGAACACCGCGCACACGATGATGAGGGCGAGCGGCAGCCCGAAATAGTTTTGCACGAATCCGATGCCGCTTTCGAAGCCCTGCCCCGGGATCGACAGAAAGGTGATCGCGCTCGCTTGCGTGGCCATCACGGAGAGGCCGATCGTGGCCCAGCCGGTGGACTGGCTGCCCCTGAGGTACGTGTTGAGGCTCCGAATGTGGCGCGTGCGCCAGAACCCGTACGCGGCGATGCCGACGATGGTGCCGAGCAACACCACCCAATCAGCGACGTTCACGAGAAGATCCGGGTGAACGCCGCCAGCAGGACGACCACGAGGACGAACCATCCGAACACGAACAGGTAGACACCGCGCCACGTGCGGAACCCGGGCAGGCCGGGCGGCTCGGCATCGGATCGCTGGTCAGGCAGCGGCGGTCCGGTCACTTGCCGAGGGAGACGAGATTCGCGAACAAGCGATACGCTCCGGGCACTCCTTCGGGTAGTTGGCGAAACCACGCGAGGCCGGTGTACACGAGATACCCTTTCCCGTGCCGGGCCACGAGCAGGCCGCCTCGGAGCGGCGGCTCTCCCGGATCACCGGACGCGAGGATCGCCGTGAAGCGTTCGTCCCATTGGTC
>JBGOTH010000089.1:0-8626 GCA_041476345.1 Methylomirabilia bacterium | reverse complement strand
TCCGGACGGATCCTGCTCGAGCTCGACCGCAACGAGACCCCCGAACTGGTCCGCGACCGGATCGCGCACGTGTGCGGCGTGGCCAGCGTCGCGCTCGCCTACCGCGTGGCGTCGACGCTCGAGGCCATGAAGGACGTCATCGCGCAGCTTCTCGAGGGCCGACGCTTCGCGTCGTTCCGCATCACGGCGCGCCGCGCGTTCAAGACGTATCCGCTGACGTCGGTCGAGCTGAACCGCGCGCTCGGCGCTTTCGTCGTCGAGCGGACGGGCGCCCGCGTCGACCTCCACCATGCGGAGCTCGAGATCCACGTCGAGGTGCTGCCCGCGGAAACGTTCGTCTACGTCAACCGGGTGGCGGGGCCGGGAGGGCTGCCGGTCGGAGCGAGCGGGACCGTCGTCGCGCTCCTGTCGGGCGGCATCGATTCGCCGGTGGCGGCCTGGCGTCTGATCAAGCGTGGTTGTCGCGTCGTGTTCGTCCATTTCCACAGTGTCCCGTACCTGCCGGACATCTCGCAGCACAAGGCCCGCGCCCTCGTGGAGCGCCTCACCGAATGGCAGTACGCCTCGCAGCTCTTCATCGTGCCGTTCGGCGAGATCCAGCGTGAGATCGTGCTGTCGGTGCCCGGGCCGGCGCGCGTCGTCGTGTACCGCCGGATGATGATTCGTATCGCCGAAACCCTGGCGCTTCAGGTCGGCGCGGCGGCACTCGTGACGGGCGAGAGCCTCGGCCAGGTCGCGTCGCAGACGCTGGAGAACATCGCGCGGATCGACGAGGCCGCGTCGATGCCGGTGTTCCGGCCGCTGATCGGGACCGACAAACTCGAGATCACGGCCGAAGCGCAGCGCCTCGGAACGTTCGAGATCTCGATCGAGCCCGACGCCGATTGCTGCACGCTGTTCACGCCCAAGCACCCGGCGACCCGGATGTCGGAAGAGGCTATCCTGGCGGTGGAGGCTGCGCTCGACGTCCCGCGGCTGGTCACGCTGGGGACGTCGGCCGTGACGTTCGCCAGCTTCGCCTTTCCTCCAGCCCCCACGGGATCTGACGTACTGACCACGAGGCGTTGTTAGCTTGACTCCCTAGACCCCCAACCGGTATGGTGCCCGGGTATGGCTGTCGTGGCGCTGGGCGCCGACCACGCTGGGTTTCCTCTCAAGCAGGATCTCAAGCAGTGGCTGGTCTCCGAAGGGCACACGGTCGTCGATGCCGGAACCCATTCGCGGGAGTCGGTCGATTATCCGGACTTCGCGGCGACCGTCGCGCGCGCGGTGGCGAGCGGGGAAGTAGAGCGCGGGCTCCTCGTTTGCGGCACGGGGATCGGCATGGCGATCACCGCCAATAAGGTCCCGGGTATTCGCGCCGCCGTCTGCGCGGATGTCGACACCGCGCGCCTCTCGCGCCGGCACAACGACCTCAACGTGCTCGCTCTTGCGGGCCGCGCCACGTCCGGAGATCAGGCGATCGCGATCGTTCGCGCATGGCTCGAGACTCCGTTCGAAGGCGGAAGGCACCAGCGGCGACTCGCCAAAGTTGCCGGGTTAGAGCGGGTGACCCCGGTGGGGGAGGTGATGGGTGCGCACGCTCGCTGACGTCGATCCCGACATCGCGAAGGCCCTCCGTCAGGAGGCGCAGCGGCAGCAGCGCAACCTCGAGTTGATCGCGTCCGAGAACTTCGTCTCGGAAGCCGTCCTCGAGGCCGTGGGTTCCGTGCTTACGAACAAGTACGCCGAGGGCTATCCGGGCAGGCGCTACTACGGTGGCTGCGAGGTCGTCGACGTGGTCGAGGATCTCGCCATCGCGCGCGCGAAGGAGCTCTTCGGCGCCGAACACGCGAACGTGCAGCCCCACTCGGGCGCCCAGGCCAACATGGCCGTGTACTTCACGGTGCTGAAGCCGGGTGACGTCGTGCTCGGGCCGAACCTGTCGCACGGCGGCCATCTCACGGCAGGGAGCCCGGTCAACTACTCGGGGAAGTTCTACTCGATCGTCGCGTACGGTGTCCGGCGCGACACCGAGCTCATCGACCTCGACGAGGTGCGTGACCTCGCCCGGAAGCACCGGCCGAAGCTCGTCATCGCGGGCGGCTCCGCGTTCCCCCGCGCCATCGACTTCAAGCCGTTCGCGGAGATCGCACACGAGATCGGTGCGCCGTTGATGGCCGACATCGCGCACCCCGCGGGCCTCGTCGCCGCCGGACTCCACCCGTCACCGGTCGGGGTCGCGGACTGGGTGACGACCACGACGCACAAGACGCTGCGTGGTCCACGCGGCGGCATGGTGATGTGTGCTGCCGCGAACGCCCGGGCGCTCGACAAGACCGTGATGCCCGGCGTGCAGGGCGGCCCGCTCATGCACGTCATCGCGGGGAAGGCCGTGGCCTTCCGCGAAGCGCTGACGCCGGAGTGGCGGAGTTATCAGCAGCAGATCGTGCGCAACGCGAAAGCGCTGGCGGGAGCGCTTCTCGCGAAGGGCTATCGGCTCGTCACCGGCGGTACGGATACGCATCTCATCCTCTTAGACGTGAGTGCGAAGGGCGTGACGGGCAAGGACGCCCAGGAAGCGCTCGACCGCGCGTGGATCACCGTCAACAAGAACACGATCCCGTTCGAGACCCGGAGCCCGATGGTGACGAGCGGCGTCCGTGTCGGAACGCCTGCGGTCACGACGCGCGGCATGAAGGAGCCCGAGATGACCCAGATCGCCACGCTCATGGACCGCGTGCTCTCCAACGTCGGCTCGGAGGCCATCGAGGCCACCGTACGTGCCGAGGTCCAGGAGCTGACGAGCCGCTTCCCCCTGTATCCCGAGAGGACCGCGTGAGGCCCAGGCGCCAAGGAGGAGTCGTCCGATGAAATGCCCATTCTGCGGCCATACGGAAGACCGCGTCGTCGACTCGCGCGTCGGCCGGGAAGGGGAGTTCATCCGCCGCCGCCGGGAGTGTCTCAAGTGCCGGCGTCGCTACACCACCTACGAGTACATCGAGGACGTGCTCCCGCACGTCGTCAAGCGTGACAGCCGGCGGGAGCCTTTCGATCGTCAGAAGCTCCGTGGCTCCATCCTCAAGGCGTGCGAGAAGCGGTCGGTGGGTGTGCAGGCGGTCGACGACGTCGTCGCCGACATCGAGGCACGGCTACACGAGCGCGCGGAGAAGGAGATCTCGAGCCTGGAGCTCGGTGACCTGGTGATGGAGCATCTGCAGAAGCTCGACCAGGTCGCCTACGTGCGGTTCGCGTCCGTGTACCGCCAGTTCAAGGACATCAATCAGTTCATGGACGAGGTGCGCGGCCTCCTCAAGGATGACGTCAAGCCGAAGCCGATCACGCCCATGTCGAAGCTCCGGCCGGTGGTGAAGACCACGAAGTAGTAAATGAATCGGCCCTGCCGGAACGGGAGGCCGACAGGGCCGACGAGCGCCTCAGGGGCGCTTACTTCTTCTTCTTCTTCGCCTTCTTCTTCGCCATCAGCTCACCTCCTCCCCACACCGCTGATCTGGCGGCATGCTAGGGGAGGCCGACGAAAGCTGTCAAGCCTAAAATACAATATACGGGTGGTCGGATGAACTCGACCCCCACTATGTGGGGCAGAAAGCCACGACAGGCGATCGGCGGCGTCCACTCGCTACCTGGTTTGACAACCTGGGGGTCGCGACGTATCGTGAGCCAGCTTTCACACTCTCCTCGTGCCGACAGGAGCACTCGATGAAGCGCGCCCTCAAGAAAATCGTGTTCGTGGAGCCGAAGTCCACGCATCTGCACATCTACAGCCGCGTCTGTATCCCCCGGCTCGGCTCGGTGCTCCTCGCCACGATCATGCGGGCGAAGGGCTACGACGTGCGCGTGTACATCGAGGACATCCAGGCGATCGACACGCAGGAGGTTCTCTCGGCCGACCTCGTGGCCGTTTCGGCCATTACCTCTACGGCGCCGCAGTCGTACCGGCTCGCCGATCGTGTGCGGGAGGCGGGTGGCATTGCGGTGATGGGCGGCACCCACGTGAGCTTTCTGCCCGACGAGGGGCTCGCCCACGCGGACTATGTGGTGCGCGGGGAAGGGGAGTTCGCGTTCCAGGAGCTGGTCGAGGCGATCGAGCGTGGCGAGGGGTTCGAGAAGATCCAGAATCTCTCGTATCTCACCGACGGCCGCGTCGTCTCGAATCCCGAGCGTCCGAAGATCCCGAACCTCGACGTCAACCCGATTCCCGACTACCACCTCATCGCGGGCTGGAAGCCGGGCGGCGTGATCTCCGTCGCCACCTCGCGCGGGTGCCCGTTCTCGTGCACGTTCTGCTCGGTGCCCGGGATGTACGGTCACGCCTTCCGTACCCACTCCGTCGAGCGGGTGCTGGAGGAGCTGCAGCACCACAAGGGCAACATGTACACGTTCTTCGCGGACGACATCTTTACCGCCAACAAGAAGCGGGTGAAGGATCTCCTCCGCGGGATGATCGACCGTGGGCTGACCCCGGAGTGGGGCGCCCAGGTGCGAACGGAGACGGTGGACGATCCCGAGCTGCTCGAGCTCATGCGGGATTCGAACTGCTTCAACGTCTACGTCGGCTTCGAGTCGATCAACCCGCGGACTCTCAAGCTGTTCCAGAAGAAGCAGGACCTCGGCAAGATCGAGCGCTCGATCGAGCGCTTCCACGCGCACAAGATCCGGATCCACGGCATGTTCGTCGTCGGCTCCGACGAGGACGACGTCGAGACGATCGACGCCACCGCGGATTTTGCGCTGAAGCACGACATCGACTCGATCCAGTTCATGATCATGACGCCCATTCCGGGCTCGCCGGACTGGACCGACAACTTCGCCAAGGGCGACCGCTACGTGTTCAACAAGAACTGGCAATTTTACGACGGCCACCACGTCGTCCACCATCCGCGCAAAATGTCGCCCTACGAGCTGCAGGTGGCGGCGATCGGAGCGATGGAGAAGTTCTACTCGTGGCGAGGGATCGCGCTGAAGCTCATGAAGCGCGACATGTACTCCGCGACCATCCGCTACTTCGGCAAGAAGATGCTCCGCGACTGGTGGAAGGATGCGGAGAACCGCCAGCACGTCGATTGGCTGAAGGCCCAGCTGTTCGCGGACGCCGATGGGACGCGCGGCAAGAAGATGCAGGCGGTGGGGCTGCCGGACGTCCTGCTCCAGGAGTCGGTCGGTCGCCTCCTCCAGCGCTTTCTCGGGGAGCTCGGCGTGACCGTCGTCCCGCTCGCGGCCGCGGTGGAGGATGCGGCGACCGCCGCGCTTCAAAAGGTCGACTGCTTGATCACGCCCATGGTCAAGCGGGCCGCGCTGGAACGCGAAGAGTTCTACAACCGGCTGGCCAGCGTCACGACCGCCCTCCAGACCCAACTCGAGAAGCTGCCCCGCGTGAGCTTCCCGGTGGTCGAAGGCCAGGGCCCGGTCTTCGAGCCCTTCGCAAAGATCGGCCTGCTGTTCACGAGGAATCTCGACCGCATCCGCGAGGCCTACAAGAGCGCGGGGGTGGCGGAGGGGTTGTGGGAAGCGGCGTAGTCGCCTGTCCCGCGCGGTGAAGCAACCGGGCCGGCTCGAGACAGCCGGCCCGGTACTGTTTCAGGTGCCGTGACGGTCCTGTGTCGACGGTGACCGTCGCTGGTTGCGTCGGCGGACGAATTCCTCGTTGAGAGGAATGCCGCGGCGGCAGAGAGGGCAATCCTCCGGGCCATACGTGGGGAAGTCTCTACTCACGAGACTGAAGACCGGCTTGCCGTGGAGCTCGACCGACGTGCGCCGCCACAGGCAGCCGACGCCGACCACATGGGCTCCGAGCTGCTCGACCAGGTCGATGAGGAGATCGATCGTGGATCCGGTGCTGACGAGATCTTCGACGAGCAGAACCTTGGAGCCCTCGCGGATGAGTCGTTGAAACTCGACGGGCAGGCTCACGCGGCGCTTGCCGCCCGACATGCCCTTCATGCCGTACACGACGACGGGGCGCGAGGGATGCGCGCGCGCCACGCAATGTGACAGGATCAGCGCCGCGGGCCCCGTCGACAGCACGACGTCGACCGGCCAGGGCGCGAAGTGTTTCGCGATGACGGCGCCGAGTCCTTCCGTGAAGGACGGCTCGGTGGTGACGAGCGTCTTTTCGATGTACTCGGTCGTGTGCTGGCCGGAGGGGAGCAGGATGTGGTCGTTGGCGTGGTAGGCGCCGGTTCGCTTGAGGATCTCGAGGTGGATCTTCTCGCGAACCTCGGACTCCATGGCGACGGCGTCTTTCCGGGGGGCGGCGCTCATCGGCTCCTCCTCGTCGCATTATCGCACCTCCTCCTGGCCCCGGGCCGCCGGGCCTGCGTCAAGGCGCGTGCTAGACTCCCCCCCATGCGCGTTCTCGCCGTCGATACCTCGACGATGGCCGGCGGCGTGGCGCTCCTCGACGGCGAGCGCATCGTCGGCGAGTCCCTCCTAGACGTGCGTACGACGCACTCCGAGCGCCTGATGATGGCGATCGATCGCGCCCTGGTCGATGCCGAATGGGAAGCGCGTAGCCTGGACGGCATCGCCGTCGCCGTCGGTCCAGGATCCTTCACGGGGCTTCGCATCGGCATCGCCGCCGTCAAGGGGCTGGCGCTCGCCCTCGATCGTCCGATCGCGGCCGTTCCCACCCTGGATGCCATGGCGGCCGCGCTGCCCTACGCGTCTCGGCCGGTGTGCCCCGTGCTCGGCGCGCGGAAGGGCGAGGTGTACGCGAGCCTCTATCGGTGGGACGGGCTTGCGATGCAGCGCGAGTGGGACTATCTCGCGCTTTCGCCGGACGATCTCGCGGCGCGGCTCAGGGAGCCGGTGATCGGACTCGGCGATGGCGCCGCGCTCGTTTCATCTCGGTGGATGACGGTCGCCCGTCCCGTGCGCCGTGGCCCGCCCGCGGCGGCGGTGGGGTGGCTCGGGCAGGAGCGGCTGCGCCGCGATGACGTTGTGAGCGCCGCCGCGCTCGTCCCGCTCTATCTGCGTCCGTCCGAAGCGGAGCTCAAGCGTCGTGCCGTCGCTCTCCACTAGCCCGATGCGGCCGGGCGACCTCGAGGAGGTCGTCGCGATCGAGCGCGCGTCGTTCGGCATGCCGTGGTCGCGCGGCGCCTTCCTGTACGAGATCGAGCAGAACCGTGTCGCGCGGTGCTGGGTCTTGCGCGAGGATGATCGGGTCGTCGCCTACCTCTGTTTGTGGGAAATCGGCGACGAGCTGCACGTGACCAACGTCGCGGTCCACCCCGACCGGCGCCGGCACGGATTCGCGCGACAGCTCCTCGGCGCGATCCTCGACGACGCACGGTCGCGCCGGATCCGGTCGGTGACGCTCGAGGTCCGTCCCACGAACGACGAAGCACGCACGCTGTACGAGTCCTTCGGCTTTCGCGTGGTGGGTCGCCGGCGCGGCTACTACTATGACACCGGCGAAGATGCGCTGATCATGGAGTCCGATCTCCAGGCGATTCGGATGCAGACCGGGTCGTGATTGTCAGGACCCTTTGGAACCCCCCAAACGTTCTACCCGCAACCATGGCCGACCCGATGGGCTCACGATGACCACACTCGAGCGAAGCACGAGGAGGACCACGATGATGCGACGAACTGCGACGGCCTTCAGCCTTTTTGCAATGATTCTTCTCCTAGCGGCCCCGCAGGTAGTGGCCTATTCTGGAGGTCCACTACGGAACGTTACCGACCTCGCCCCGACCTGCGCCTCCTGCCACTCGTCGGTCTCGAAAGATCAGTTGCGCAACGAACCGGAAGCGTTCGCGGCCGGCCAGGTCAAGGAGACCAAGCACTACAAGGCCATCGCGGAAGGCATCGGCCCCTATCAGCAGATGACACCGGCCGACCGCCAGAAGCTGCTCGCCGACGTCAAGCTCATGGACGAGCTCGCGTCGATCACCGTGAATGCTCCCACCAGTCTCCGGCCCGGCCAGGAAGCGCAGGTCACCGTGACGGTGAAAGGCGGGAACGGGCCCGTGGCGGTCTTCCTCGTCGATACTGATCTCCGCTTCCAGGCCCGGCCTATTCAGGGTACCGGGTGGGTCATCGCGGGCGCTCCGAAGGCGTGGGGTAACGATGGCAAAGAGCAGAGTCGCTGGGTCGATAGTCGAGCGCAGGGCCTAGCGAAGAACCTCAACAGCGTTGTCATCTTCGACCAGAAGACGGATCTTGCGGCCAAGAAGCCAGCTGACGGCAGGGTCGTGTGGACGCTGAAGGCGCCTCAGGAACCGGGCTCCTACACGATCACCGCAGCTTTCCACTATGGGACGGAGCGCGCTTCCGAGGTCGGTACCGTCACGACGCCCACGGGCGCAACCTTTCCGCGCGGCGGCCCCGCTGGTCCTTCGGGCCACATCATGTTCGCCAAGCCGGTGACGGTCACGGTTCGCTGACCCTGCCGCCGAGGAAGGAGGCCCCTGTCATCGCGGGGCCGCTGGCGCGGCGCCTGGCTATCGGGACCGCCGGGGTGGCGGGGGCCTTCCTTATCGCTGTCCTCTTTTTCGCAGGGCTTGCCGCGAAGGAGCGTGACAATCACTTCTGCGTCGCGTGCCATCTCCACGACGAGAAGTTTCAGCGCCTGACCGCGGCGGCGTCCAGCGATCTGGCTGGCTTCCACCACGTGAAAGATTCC
>JBGOTH010000088.1:0-8679 GCA_041476345.1 Methylomirabilia bacterium | reverse complement strand
GGAAGCGCACGCGGCCCGCGTCCACGATCTGCACTTCGCGCACGCGCTCCTTGAGGAGCTTCGCCCCCGCGCCCTTGTACCGCTCGAAGGAGAACTTCACGTCCGCGGCCGTCACCGGGTCGCCGTTGTGGAACTTCACGCCTTTGCGGAGGACGAACTCGTAGGTGAGCCCGTCCTTCGTTTGCGTCCACGATTCGGCCAGGCTCGGCGTGTTGGGGCCCGCCGGCATGGGTTTCACCAGCGCGTCGTGGAGGGCGTAGAGCACCATGAACGGCGTGATGATCCCTTCGGTCTCGGCGGGATCGAGCCAGCGCGAGGCCAGCGTGATGTGCACGCCCCACGTCATGGTGCCTTCCGGCGCCGCGATCGCGGGGGCCGTGACGCCGAAGAGGGAGACAACCGCCAGGAGCAGGACGGACGCGCGCGAGATCCAGAGCCTCATGGTTCCTCCTTGCAAGGTCGCGCATATTCTATCCCGGCGTCACGCGGTAAGCTGCTCGGACGGCGAAAGGAGACGGAAACCCATGGGACTCAACGAGCGGCGCAAGATCAAGGAGCTGCAGGACACGACGCTTCCGGAGCGCGTCAAGGAGATCGAAGAGATCTGCGGCAAAGCCATCCCGTACGAGGTCGACTGGGACAGCCTCGCGGACGACATGGAAGGGCTCAATTTCATCGACAACCTTTCGTGTCATCGCCTCAACATGGCGCTGCGCATGATCTGCCAGGACGACCTCGGGAAGGAGGCCGTGCGCGACGGGCTCAAGCTCATCAAGCTCAAGAACGTCAAGGACAAGGCCGCCATGCGGTTGTCGTTCGAGGCCGGCGTGCTCCAGATGCACTGTGCCTACGCGCAGGGCGCCAACGGCATGTTCAACGACGGCGACATCCGGGAGCTGTTGACGAAGAAGCTGTAGACTTTCGCTTCGAGGGGGGCGCCATGAGACGCCTTGTCTGGCCACTTACCGTCGTCGTCACGTTCTTCGTCGGCTGGGCCGCCGCCGGGCTTGCCGGGAAGGGACTCTCCGCCGTCCATCAGGATGGCGACCAGCAGGAGACGGTGAGTCGCCTCCAGAGTCAGGTCGACACGCTGCAGGCCCGGCTCCGCGCCCGCGAGGAGCTCGTGGCGTTGCGGCAATCGGGTGTGACCTCGCCGCGCCCCGGTGCGGCGGGCGGCGGAGACGAGCGCGGCTTCGCGCGCGCCGGGCGCGCCGCGCAGGATTCAATCGCGCCGTACATCGACCGCGCCTCGTCGACCGCGGCGTCTCGCGGAGCGCCTCCCTCCGCCGCGAGCGTGCACGCCGCGCTCGATCGGTTCTACAAATATCTGGAAGCGACCCACGACTCCGGCGGCCGCGAGCGCTGGCGGCAGGCGCGGGAACTGATCGACGAGATGCGCGCGATGGGTCCCGCCGCCGGAGTCGCGCTGATGCAGGTGTTGTCGGCCGGCAACGACAGCGACGAGCGACGTGCCGCCGCGCGCATGCTGGGCCAGCTGCAGGTCGCCCAGGCGCTGCCGATGTTCAAGGACATCATCGAGAAGGACAACGACCTCCTGTTGCGCCGCGCCGCGGCGGCCGGGTTGCGGCAGCTGCAGACGCCGGAATCGCTCCCGGTGATGGAGCGGATGCTGGCCACCCCCGGCGAGGACCGCTTCGTGCGTCTGAGCGCCGCGGTCGGGCTGGCCGAGTCGAACCGACCGCTCGGCGTGACCGGGTTGACGCAGATCTTCGACGAGACCGCGGCCGACGGGCGCGGGCGTGAAATGGCATTCCGGGCGCTCGCCAACCTGAAGGACGACCGTCCGTTGCCTTTCATGCGCAACGTCGTCGCGTCGCAGGCGGAGCCTGGGTATCGGCTACAGGCGATCCGGTATCTGTCGGCGCAGGGCGACCAGCAGTCGCTCGGCGCCCTGCAGGCGTTGGCACAATCCCCGAACGAGCAGCCGTCGATTCGCGACGCCGCCGCAACGGCGTACGCGACGATCGGCGGCAGCAAGAAATAGGAGACGTGATGAAGCGCATCGTCATCGGCCTCGTGATGGTCGCCACCGTCGGGCTGGGGTCGTGGCCGGCCCTCGCGCAGGAGAAGCCGCGTTCCGGCGGCGAGCTCGTCTTCGTCGTGCCGGCGGAGCCGCCGAGCTTCGACGGGCATCGCGAAGAGACGTTCGCGATGCTCCATCCCATCGCGCCGCACTACAGCACGCTCTTGCGGACCGACCCGACCGATCGGACCGGCACGAAGTTCATCGGCGACCTCGCGGAATCCTGGACGGTGTCCGCCGACAAGCGGACCTACACGTTCAAGGTCCGGCACGGCGTGAAGTTCCACGACGGCAGCATCATGACGGCGAAGGACGTGAAGGCCTCGTACGACCACATCATCTTCCCGGGCCCCGGCGTGGCCTCGAGCCGCCAGGCGCAATACAAGGTGGTGGAGGCGGTGGAGGCGCCGTCGGCCGACACCGTGGTGTTCCGCCTCAAGTGGCCGGAAGGCTCGTTCATCGCCAGCGTCTCGTCTCCGTGGAACTGGATCTACAAGGCCGAGATCCTCGCGAAGGATCCGCGCTGGTACGAAAAGAACGTGATGGGCACGGGCGCCTTCAAGTTCGTCGAGTACGTGCGCGGCTCGCACTGGGTCGGCAAGAAGAACCCGGACTATTGGGACAAGGGCAAGCCGTATCTCGACGGCTTCCGCGCGATCTTCATCCGCGACAACGCGGCGCAGGTGGCGGCCATTCGCGGCGAGCGGGCCATGATCCAGTTCCGCGGCTTCACGCCGTCGGATCGCGACCAGCTCGTGGGCGCGCTCGGCAACAAGATCACCGTCCAGGAAAGCGTCTGGAACTGCTCGATCCAGGTCGCGCTCAACCAGGAGAAGAAGCCGTTCAACGACAAGCGCGTGCGCCGCGCGCTCACCCTCGCGCTGGATCGCTGGAACGGCTCGAAGGCGATCTCGCGGATCGCCATCGTGAAGGAAGTGGCGGGGATCCAGGTGCCGGGCACGCCGTGGGCGACGCCGCCCGCGGAGCTCGAGAAGCTCGCCGGGTACGGCCACGACATCACCGCCGCGCGTGCCGAAGCCCGGCGTCTGTTGAAGGAAGCGGGGCAGGAGCACCTCACGTTCACGCTGACCAACCGCGCGGTGCCGATGCCCTACGAGCCGATCGGCGTGTGGCTCATCGACCAGTGGCGGCAGATCGGCGTCGACGTGAAGCAGGTCATGCTCGAGTCCGCGGCATGGTTCACGGCGCAGAAGGAAGGCCAGCACGAGGTGTCCACCAACGCGCCGTGCAACGCCATCCCCGAGCCCGACCTGGACCTGCACTGGTTCCTCGCGTCGTCGCCCGTGAACTACAGCCGCCACAAGGACACCGTGCTGGACGACCTCTACACCAAGCAGTCACGCACGACGGACCCGGAGGAGCGCCGCAAGCTCCTGCGCGCGTTCGAGAAGCGCCTCTACGACGAAGAAGTGCACTTCATCCACACGTTCGCGTGGCATCGCATCATCCCGCACCTCGCGAAAGTGCGCGGCTGGACGATCACGCCGAGCCACTTCCTGAACCAGCAGCTCGACACCGTGTGGCTCGCCGAGTAGAGAGGCGATGGAGCGACGGCGGAGGGGGGTCGGGCCCGGTCGGGGCTCTGACCCCCGAGCCGTCGCGTCGCAACCGGCGCCCTACTATTTCCATCTCAGTGTCTTGCCGCCAATGTCGTGAGGTCGGGAACGGGTCAGCCGCCCCGACCAGTCCCAACCCCCTCCGCCGTCGCTCCATCGCCTGACCATTCACTGGGGTCGCGCTGCAACAGACCGCGTTTCAGACAGGTTCGGGGATCGCTACGCGAGCAGCCAATCCAGGATTTTTGGATTTTCGTCCCTTGGATACGTGTGGGAGAGATCCGCGATCTCGCGGTAGACCAGCTCCGCGCCCGCCGTCGTGAGCGCGTCGCGCGTGAGCCGGGCCGTCTGCACCGGGAACATCCAGTCGAGCGCGCCGTGGACCAGGTAGATCGGCCGGCCCGCGGCGCGCGCGAGATCGCCTGACATCAGGAGTGCCGGATGCAGCACGCCGCACGCGGGGGCCAGGTGCGTGAACGGCGTCGCGGCGCGGAGTCCGCAGAGCAGGGCGTAGGTGGCACCGTCCGACATGCCGGTCAGCAGCACCCGCGCGCGGTCCACGGGATAGCGCGCCGCGACGGATTCGACCATCGCCGTCAGCGCCTCCGCGTCCACGTCCCCGCCGCCCATGATCGACCACGTGCGATCGGCGGAGGTGGGCGAGGCGACGAGCACGCCACGTGCGCGCGCATCCCGGAGCCAGCTCCACAGAAAGTCGCGGCCGTGGCCCGAGCCCCCGTGCAGGGCGACGACGAGCGGCATCGCCGCCTGCCCGTCCCACGATTCCGGGACGTAGAGCGAGAAGCCGCCGCGCGTGCCGCGCTCGTTGTTCGCGTGCATCACGCCGACGCGGACAGCGTCGTCGCGCAGCGCGCCCGCGCGCAGCCGTTCGATCAGCGCGCCGTCATCGCGGCCGCCCGGCTCGAGGAACCAGGCACTGACCGCGTCGAACGCGGGCGCGATCGGGTAGAGCGTCTCCTGCACGAGGGCGAAGCGCCGGAGCGCCTTGTAGAGGCCGATCGGATCGCCGGGTGTCTTCGCCGCCTCGACGAACGCGCCGACCATCTCGAGCGTCTGGCGCGACACGTCGAGGAGCCGATCCCGCAAGAAGTGAAGCTCGTCCGGCCATTCCCACGCTTCGATGGCGCGCAGCGGCGGCGTCAGCGCGTCGATGCACGGCGCGAGCTCGGCCGCGAGCTTCGTGGCGAGCGGCGGGAAGAGATTGCGCTGCACCCATTCCACTCGTTCCAGCGTGGTCAGCAGCGGTGAGAGCAGCGCCCCGACCGCGCTCACGCGAGCTCAGGCGAAGGCGCGGTCGAGTGCTTGCGCGAGGTCGGCGATGAGATCGTCGGCGTCTTCGATGCCGACGGCGTAGCGGATCAGGTTGTCCTTGATCCCGACCTGCAGGCGCTCCTCCGTCGTGAGCTCGTAGAAGCTCATGATCGCGGGCTGCTCGATGAGGCTCTCCACGCCGCCGAGCGACGCCGCGATGTACGGGATGCCGCACGCGTCCACCACGCGCGAGGCCGTGTCCAGGTCGCCGCGCACCTCGAAGGAGACCACGCCGCCGAAGCCGCGCATCTGCTTCTTCGCGACGTGGTGCGCGGGATGCGTCGGCAGCCCCGCGTAGTGGACGGCGTCGATCTTCGGGTGCGCGGCGAGGAATTCCGCCAGCGCCTGCGCGTTGGCGTTGTGCCGCTCCATGCGCAGCGCGAACGTCTTGAGCCCGCGCACGAGCAGGTAGGCGGCGAACGGGTCGACCGTGGCGCCCGTCGTCGCCTGCAGGGCCCGGATGCCGCCGATGAGGTCGCGCGAGCCGAGCACGGCGCCCGCGAGCAGATCGTTGTGGCCGCCGAGGTACTTGGTGGCGGAGTGCATGACGAGATCGACCCCCCACTCGAGCGGCCGCGCGTTGTACGGCGTGGCGAACGTGGCGTCGATGATCGTCTTCACGCGATGCTTGCGCCCGATCGCCGCGAAGCGCTCGAGATCGAGGATGCGGTTGTAGGGGTTCGTGGGCGACTCGCTCACGAGCACGCGCGTGGTCGGCCGGATCGCGTCTTCCAGCGCTTCGTAGTCGCCCGCGGGCACCGTCGACACCTCGATGCCGTACCGCTGCAGCGTGCTGTTGAGGAACTGGCGCGTACGCCGGTAGCTGTCGTCGGTGACGACGACGTGGGTGCCGCGCGACAGCAGCGCGAAGAGCGCCGTCGTCATCGCGGCCATGCCGCTCGCGAGGAGCAGGCAGTCGCCGGCGCCTTCGAGGGCGGCGAGCTTCGACTCCGCGACGCGCTGCGTCGGGTTGCCGTACCGACCGTAGTCGATGCGCTCGTCGATCTTGCCGTCGAAGTGGTCCTTCACTTCCTGGCTGTTCGCCCACGTGAACGTCGCGGTCTGCACGATGGGCGTCGTCAGCGAGTGGGCGGGCTTCTGCCGCGGCTCGCCGCCGTGCACCGCCAGCGTGCTGGGGCCGATCGGCTTCTTGGGAGGCTCGAGCTTGTCGGGCATCACGACACCAGGAGACGCGCTTTCTCGACGTGAGTCGCGATCGCCTTCGCCACCCGCTTCGGATCGGCCGGGAGCTCGACGGGCTTGTTGCGATACGTGGCCTTGATGCCGGGCAGCGCGCCCATGTGATACGCGGCCTTCTGGTCGGCGAACTTCAAGCCGTTGGCGGTCGAGATCACGACCACGCGGTCGCTGGCGCGCACGACCTTCCGCTCGACCAGCTTGCGCAGGGCCGCGAGGGCCACGCCCGTGTGCGGGCAGTTGAACATGCCGGTGCGATCCGCGCGCGCCGCTTCGTCCGCCAGCTCCTGCTCGGTCGCCTGCTCGACCACGCCGTTGAACTGCTGCAGCGTGCGGATGGCGCGCTTGACGCTCACCGGATTGCCGATCTGGATCGCCATCGCGAGCGTCGGCTTCGCCGCCATCGATTCGAACGTCTTGAAATCGTCCTGGAACGCGCGGTAGAGCGGGTTGGCGCGCTCCGCCTGCGCCAGGCAGATGCGCGGCAGCTTATTCACGAGCCCGAGCTCGTGCATCATCGTGAAGCCTTGCCCGAGCGCGTGGACGTTGCCGAGGTTACCGCCCGGAATGATGATCCAGTCCGGCACTTCCCAATCGAACTGCTGGACGATCTCGATGGCAACCGTCTTCTGCCCTTCGATGCGCAGGCTGTTCATCGAGTTCGCCAGGTAGATGCGCTTTTCCTTCGTGATCTCCTGGACGAGGGCCATGCAGCCGTCGAAGTCCGTGTCCAGCGAGAGCACGAGCGCGCCGTTGGCGAGCGGCTGCACGAGCTGCGCGATCGTGACCTTGTCCTTCGGCAGCAGCACTACCGACGGGATGCCGGCCGCCGCGCAGTAGGCGCCGAGGGCGGCCGAGGTGTCTCCGGTGGAGGCGCAGGCGACGGCGTCGATCGCGGCGCCCGTAGCGATCATCTCCTTCACGAGGGAGACGAGCACGGTCATCCCGAGGTCCTTGAACGACCCGGTGTGCGAGATGCCGCACTGCTTGATCCAGAGGTCCTCGACGTGGAGCTGCTTGCCGTAGCGGTCGGCCCACAGGAGGTTCGAGTTGCCCTCGTACATCGAGACGATGTTCTCGTCGTGGATGAACGGGACGACCCATTCCTTCTTGCCCCACACCCCGGAGCCAAACGGATAGGTGGTGCCGTGCGAGCGGTCCTTGAAGAGCTGCATCCACGCGGCGGCCGAGCGCGAGCGCAGCGCTTCCATGTCGTGCTGGACCTCGAGCAGGTCGCCGCACGTCGGGCAGCGGTAGATGACTTCCCGGAGGTCGAACTCTCCGGGGCACCCGTTGATGCACTGGAACCACGCGTTGTACGACACGGTAACGTCAGTATAGCGCCAGCCCACGTCGAACGCCGCTTGACTCGTGACCACTTCGGCATGATCGTCGGCCTCGAGGAGACTTCACGATGATGACGACCAAGGACCTGGAAGCGTTCGGCGACGGATGGAACAAGCACGACGTCGATTTCTTGATGACGTTCATGGCCGACGACTGCGTCTTCGAAACCTCGAGCGGGAAGGACGTCTGCGGGACGCGCTACGTCGGGCGCGAGCAAGTGCGCGAAGGCTTCGCGAAAGTGTTCAAGGCGTTCCCGGACGTCGAGTTCCGGAACTCGCGCCACTTCGTTGCGGCAGACCGCGGCGTGTCGGAGTGGATCTTCGCGGGCACGAGGGCCGACGGGACGAAGGTCGAAGTGCAGGGCGTCGACGTGTTCACGTTCAAGAACGGCAAGATCGCGGTCAAGGCGTCGTTCCTGAAGAACCGCACCGCGTAGCAGGCTGCCGAAGGCGCGGGCGCGTGAGGCCCGCCCCCTCAAGCAATCTGTGCTTGCCGTTCAGATTGTAGAGGGGGCGGGCCTCACGCGCCCGCGCCTTCGGCAGCCTGCTACGCGGCGTGTCGACGCGGCTCCGCGATCCAGAAGCAGATGGAGCCGAAGACGCAGAACGTGGTCGCGATGAGGAACGGCGTGCGATAGCTGCCCGTCAGATCGAAGAGCGCGCCGGCGAACCACGGGCCGACCGCGCCGCCGAGACCGTTGCCCACGCTCAGGAATCCGTAGATCGCGCCGAAGCGCCGGCCGGGGAACCGCTCGGCGGCGATGGCGGTGATGATCGGGCCGCGCGCGCCGAAGCCGAGGCCGAAGAGCAGTGCGTACGCGTAGAGCGCCGCGGTGGTGGGCCACGTCTCGATCGACACCAACGCCAGGGTGCCCACCGCGGTGCAACCGTACGAGATCGTCGCGGACCAGGCGCGTCCGATCCGATCGGCGGCGAAGCCGAAGACGATGCGGCCGACGATCGACATGAAGCCCGTCATGCCGAAGATGCTCGCGACGAACATCCGCGGGAACCCCTGGTCCACCGCGAACGCGACCTGGTGCGTGACGACCGTGAAGACGGCGAGCGGCGTGCAGCAGTACGCGAAGAAGAGCGCCCAGAACGGGCGCGTGGCGAGCGCCGCGCGCACGCTGACGCCGCCGTCGCCCGAAGGATCCGCGGCGCGGGTCGCCGAGCCCGCCGG
>JBGOTH010000087.1:0-8694 GCA_041476345.1 Methylomirabilia bacterium | reverse complement strand
TGTCGCCGGCACACCCCCGGCCCCGCTCATGAATAATCCAGGCGAGCCTGGCTTCCCCGCTAAATCAGCGCGGACTCGAGCACCACGCCGCGGTCGATGACTCGCGCGGCCTGGGAGAGCAGGTGCCGCGTGGTCGAATCGACCTCGGAGCTCTCGGCCAGCTGGCGCAGCACGTCGAGGAGGCGCCGCATGGCGCGGATCAAGTCACCCTCGTGGCCCCCGAACTCCTGCTCCACGATGCCCAGCCAGTCGTCGTCGCCGGATGCCCAGCGGAACACCGACGGCATGAAGCCGGGGTGCACGCTCACCGACATCCCGAGGTGACGCGCGCGCTGCGCGTGGAAGACGGTTTCCGCGGTTTCCACGAGAGACTCGAAGCGGCGCCGTACCTTCGGCCTCTTCCGCAAGAAGTTGCGCGCCACGTTCGGCTCGCCCGATCGCGATTCCTCGGTCATCGCCGAGCACATGGCCGCCGCCTCAGCGAGCGTGAGGTCCTGAAGGATCCCGCGGCTCACGGCCTCCGCCACGAGCAGCTCGTTGTCGTGGCGCAGCGAGGCCACCAACCGCCCCTTCCCGGTCAGCTCACGATCGTGCACGGCGCCGAACTGCTCGAGCACCTCGGCGACGCTCAGGAACTCCTGCCAGTACGCGCCGCGGATCGTGTCGAGCGTGTGCCGGCGCTGCACGAGGCGCTCGGTCGCCTTGTCACGCTCGCGCCACGCGCGCTCGCACGTGGTCGTGGCGCCCCACGGGCACCGGTGACACTCGATGCTCGTGAGCGTCGCCTCGGGACCTTGCGCGCGCTCGCGCTCGATCAGGTCCGACACCGAGAGCTGCGACAGCTCGCTCGCGAGGTGGTGCAACCGCTGTTGATCGCGGCCCCTGTCGTGCGGGACGTGAAGCGCGGGCGTCGCCCAGAAGATGCGCTTGATCACCCCGGCCTTGAGCCGCACCACGCTGCCGTGCGGCAGGAGCGCGTCCACCAGCGCACGATGGCCGCGGATCCCGTGGATGCCGAGGATCACGGCGAGGGTCGGCCCGCCGCGCCGGCGGACGAGCGCGATGCGGCCCGGATCGGCCTCGATCACGCCGCGCTCGCCGCGGCGTCCTCCGCGCCCCGCCGCCTGCCGGCGCTGCTCGACTTCCTCGCGCGCCCGGCGATAGCGGCCGATGCGGTCGAAGTCGCCACACGGCGCCGCGTACTCGCGCACGCCGACGGTCTGCGCCTCGATGGCGGCCACCTCGGCCTCGAGCTCGCGGATGCGCTTCATGTTCTGGTACTGACCGAACGACGACTCGATGCGCCGGCGCAGCGTCTCGGGCGGAGCACCCGTCGCGATGAGGAGCGCGGCGGAGCCGTAGCCGAGCTTGAATTGACTGGCGACGGGCTCGGGCGTGCCGTCGACCACACGCAGGATGTCTTCGAGCCCGTCGCGCGCGTCCAGCGCGATCACGCACTGGCCTTCGGGGTCGATCCCGCGCCGGCCCGCGCGCCCCGCCATCTGCGTCAGCTCGTTGTTCAGGAGGCTCCTGAACCCGTGCTCGGTGCGCTTGGTCATTCCCTGCAGCACGACGCTGCGCGCCGGCATGTGGATGCCGAGCGCCATCGTCTCCGTCGCGAAGACGACACGGCACAACCCGCGCTCGAAGAGGACTTCGATCAGACGCTTGACGGCGGGCAGGATGCCCGCGTGGTGGACGCCGGCGCCGAGGCGGAGTGCGCGGAACACCGACTGGTTCAGCGTCGACTCGCCCATCGACGGCGACTCCGCGATCGCGTCCGCGATGGCGACGTCGATCTCGCGCTGCTGCTCGCGGCCGACGAACGCGCGCCCTTCGGCCAGCACGTCGTCCATCGCGCGCTCGCATCCCGCGCGGCTGAAGATGAAGTAGATGGCCGGCAGCCAGCGGCGCTCTTCCAACGCCTCGATGAGCACCGCGGGGTCGACGACCCGCCGCGTGTACCAACGGCCGCGATCGTCCTGGGTGCGCGACTCGTCGCCGACCACCTTGGCCTTGCCGCTGCGCACGGCGCTCAGCGGATGGATGTCGCCCGCCAGATCCGCGATGGCGTAGGACAGCGGCACCGGCCGCTCCGGGTGGAAGATCGGCACGATAGGCCGGTGGACGATGGAAATCCAGTCGGCGATCTCCTTGAGGTTCGCCACCGTCGCCGACAACCCGACGAGAGACACGTCGAACGGCGCGTTGACGATGATCTCCTCCCACACCGTCCCGCGGCCTTCGTCGCCCAGGTAATGGCACTCGTCGAGCACGACGTAGGCGAGATCCGTGAGCCCGCCCGTGTAGAACATGTTCCTCAAGATCTCGGTGGTCATCACGAGCACGCGACCACCGGGATTTACTTTGACGTCCCCGGTGAGGATGCCGACCGTGTCGGCGCCGTAGGCGCGCGTGAAGTCCGCGAACTTCTGGTTGGAGAGCGCCTTGAGCGGCGTGGTGTAGGCGACGCGCTTGCCCTGCTCCAGCGCCTGCTGGATGGCGAACTCCGCGACCAGCGTCTTGCCGGCGCCGGTGGGCGCCGAGACGATCACCGATTGCCCGGCCTGGATCGCGCGGATCGCCTCGAGCTGAAACTCGTCGAGGGGAAAGGAGAATCGTGCGCGGAAGCGCTCGACAACGTCCATCGTGCCACGTTACCACGCGTGCTTCGGGCGGGATGCTATGCTGCGCGCGTGATCGTCTTCCACATCGGCGTCACCGCCGCCGCCGACTACCTGACGAAGCGCGAGGCACATCGGCGCGAGCACCTGTCACGCGTGCAGGGACTGCGCGCCGCCTCGATCCTGATCGGCGGGGGCCCCGCGCCCGACGGTAAGACGGCCGACATGTTCTATCGCCTGCAGCAGCCCTGGCAGGTGAAGCCGGCGATGGAAGAAGACCCGTACTGGATCGGCGGCGTGTGGACGGCGTACACGCCGCGGAGCTTCAGCCATTTCATCGACCCGTGGGAGCAGGTGCCCGTGGTGCTCGACGGCTCGCGCGTCGCGACGATCGTCGAAGGTCCCGTCGCCGACCTCGACATGGCGCAGATCGCGCTCGTCGAGATGCGCGGCGCCGGCAAGCTCGCGTTCGGCGGTCTCCTCGACGACGCCCAGACGCTCGTGGTGCTGAAGACCACGGACGCCGACGAAGCAAAAAGCTGGCTCGGCGAGCACGGCTTCTGGGATCCCGCCGGCCTCACCGCACGTCCGTTCCTTCACGTTCTCTGATCACAGATTCCGGAGGCCCCTGATGGCACGCATCCCGATCGCTCCGCCCGACATGAAGGACCAGCGCCCGCGCTATACGCTCGGCTGGCGCGTGGGCAACACCATCTACGTCGCGGGCCAGCTCCCGTTCGACAAGGACGGCAATCTCATCGGCAAGGGCGACATCAAGGCGCAGACGCGGCGCATCTTCGAACAGATCAAGAAGATCGTCACGGCGGGCGGCGGCACGATGGACGACGTCGTGAAGATCACGGTGTTCGTGACCGACGTCCGTTACCGCGAGCCGTACGCCGAAGTGCGCTCCGAGTTCTTCGGGCCGAACCCGCCCGCGAGCACGATGGTCCAGATCTCGAACCTCGCGGTGCCGGATGCGCTGATCGAGATCGAGGCCGTCGCGGTGCTCGGAAGCTAGCGACGCCACCTTCTCCCGAGAATCCCATGATCGACAGGGTCGTCTTCCTTTGTGCCGCCGTTCTCATGCTGGCTTCGATGGGTCTGGCCCATGCGCAGGTGCCGAAGAAGATTCCCCGAGTAGGGGTGTTGTCGGAGGATGACACGGCTTCGACGATCTCGCCCCGGGCGGAGGCCTTTCGACAGGGCTTGCAGGAGCTCGGCTACAAGGAGGGCCAGAACATCGTCATCGAAAAAAGAAGTTCAGAAGGACGACCAGGCAGGATGGGAGCACTCGCTGCTGAGCTCGTCCAGCGAAAAGTAGACGTGATTCTGACGACGGGGACGACGGCGACTCAGGCGGCCAGACGCGCGACAGACACGATCCCTGTGATCATGACATTTGTCTCTGATCCCGTTGAGTCCGGCTTCGTTGCCAGCCTCGCCCGCCCGGGCGGGAATATCACAGGCTTGACCAACCTGGGCCCGGAGTTGAGCGGGAAGTGGTTGGAGCTCCTCAAGGAGATGGTCCCCAGGGCTTCACGGGTGGGGATCCTCATCGATCCGGCCACACGGCCCCATCGTCTTCTTATTAAAGAGATGACCGGCACCGCAAAGGCATTGGCTGTGGAACTTCAACCCGTAGAGGTCCGCGGCCGCGGCGCCGCCGCGCTTGAAGGCGCCTTGGCCACTTTGAAGAAAGGTCGTCCCGACGCGCTGATCGTGCTTCTGCCGCCTCGCCCCACTGAACAGCAGAAACGCATCGTGGAATTCACCACCGTGCAACGGATGCCAGCCATGTATCACTGGCGGGAATCCGTGGACGCTGGAGGCCTCGCGTATTATGGGGCGAGCATCCACGAGATGTACCGGCGGGCCGCCGCCTACGTTGACAAGATCCTCAAGGGCGCCAAACTTGGCGACCTTCCTGTCGAGCAGCCCACGAAGTTCGAGCTGGTCATCAATCTCAAGACAGCGAAGGCGCTCGGCATCACCATCCCGCAGTCGCTGCTACTGCGTGCCGATCAGATCATTGAATGACCGGAGGATACTGTCTACGATTTGAGGCGCTGACTTCGATCACGATCGTCACTAGAGTGCGAGGAGATGTCATGGCACGCACGGCGCTGACCTTTGCGGACTACGAAGCGCTCCCGAGCGACGGACGGCATTACCAGATCCTCGACGGCGAGCTGTTCGTGACCGCAACGCCCAACACGAATCATCAGCGCGTCGTTGGCAACCTCTTCGCGGTGCTCCGTGCACACGTCCGCGCCCATCGGTTGGGTGAAGTATTCGTCGCGCCGGTTACTGTCATCCTCGCCGACACGACCGTGGTCGAGCCAGACATCGTCTTCGTCGGCACTGACCGTTTGGCTCTGATCACGAGGCGGGGCATCGCGGGAGCGCCGACCCTTCTTGTCGAAGTCCTCTCTCTGAGCACGTCCCGCGTGGACCGCACGACGAAGTTTGCGCTCTACGCCCGCCATGGCGTCGCGCACTACTGGATCGTCGATGCCGACGCGAGGACCATCGACGCCTACGTCCTTCGTGGAACCGCGTTCGGACCATCAACGCATTGGGGCGGCGACGATCCGCTCGCCTTGTCTCCCTTCGAGGGCCTCGCGCTCGATCCCGCGGAGATCTGGACCTGAGTCAGGCGCTCTGGATTCGACTTCGCGGATCGAGAAGATCGCGCAAGCCGTCGCCGAGCAGGTTGATACCTGCGTCCCTACGAGAAGTTCGTCGCGATCATTGACCGGCACTGGACCGAGATCGCGGCCTGCTGCGGCCGGTTGGCGCGGCGTCACCAGCACTTTCCGCTTGACAGCTCCGTCCACGGACAACGGTTGTCGGTCGGCGGCGCCTCGAGAAGGCCGCCCCAGAGGCCCGCACAGGCTCCCCAATCGTGGTCGGCGCACGACAACCGAAAAATCACGGACCGCGGCGCGATCGCCGCGGCCGGACGCTTGCCGGGGCCTCCGAAAACGCGGGGTAGAGTCACCCCAACAACAAGGGGGACTCCTCATGCACACCTCCGCGTCAGACATCGTGGACCGGCTGGGCGACGAGATCGCCGAGCTGTCGGCGCACCTCGATGCCGCCACCGCCCGTCTCCTCGACGTGATCCGCGAGTTCGATGCCAGGGAGGGGTGGAACAACGGATTCCGCTCCTGCGCCGACTGGTTGAACTGGCGGGTGGGGCTCGGCTTGGGGGCAGCGCGGGAGAAGGTCCGGGTGGCGCGCGCGCTCGGAACGCTGCCGCGCCTGGCGCAGGCGCTCGCGGGCGGCGAGATCTCGTACGCCAAGGTCCGCGCGGTAACGCGCGTGGCCACGCCGGAGACCGAGGAGGGGCTGCTGGCGGTCGCGCGGGCCGGCACGGCCGCCCACGTCGAGCGCATCGTGCGGGGATGGCGGCGGGTGGACCGACAAGCCGAGGCTCGGGAAAGCACGCGGCAGCACGCGAGCCGCGCGCTGCACGTCTATGAGGACCACGACGGCACGGTGGTGGTCCGCGGACGGCTGGTGCCCGAGGCGGGCGCGCTGCTCATGCGGGCGCTGGCGGCGGCCCGCGAGACGCTGTACCAGCAGAGCCGCCGTGACGCCGCAGCCGCTCCCGCGAACGACCCCGCTCAGGACGCGCCGACCATCGCCCAGCAACAGGCGGACGCCCTGGCCCTGCTCGCGGAGACGGCCCTCCATCACGAGCTGGACCCCGGCGCCCCGGGCGAGCGGTATCAAGTCGTGGTCCATGTCGATGCCCCCGTGCTGGCCGACCCGGATCAGCCCGGGCAGTCGGTCCTCGAGGACGGCGCGCGCGTTCCCGCGGAAACGTCGCGGCGCCTGGCGTGCGACGCGAGCCGCGTGGTGATGCGGCACGACGCAGATGGGCACCTTCTAGAGGTCTCCGCCCGCACCCGGACGATTCCGCCGGCCTTACGGCGAGCGCTCCAGCATCGGGACCACGGCTGCCGCTTCCCGGGCTGCGGCGTCCGCTTCGGCGAGGGCCATCACGTCCGCCACTGGGCGCACGGCGGTCCCACGACGCTCGCGAACCTCGCGCTCCTCTGTCGCCGTCACCACCGCGCGGTACACGAGGAGGGCTACCAGGTCGAGCGAGCGCCGGACGGCGCGCTCCAGTTCCGGCGACCGGACGGCCGGCCATTCCCCGGCGTGCCGCCTCCGGGCGCGGTGCCTGCCGATCCGGTCCCGGCGCTCCGGGCCCGGCACCTCGCGCAGGGACTGCGTCTCCATGCGCGGACGGCATGCCCGGGCTGGCTGGGGGAGCGCCTCGACGTGGGCTGGGCGATCGACGTGCTGCACCCGCTCGCCGCCGGGCCGCGGCCGATCGGCGCGTAGGCGCCATGGCGCGCCGGGTGACAACATTCAGGTGAAGTAGGTCACTCAGGGAATTTTCTACCATCGTAGAAAATGCCAGCGGTGTTTTTCTACCGTAGTCGAAATTACTCGGATACACTTTCTCCGTATGCGGGACCGCACACGGTACCTCACCGGACAGGTCAGACGGGACCTGGCGCGCAAGATGGTGTTCGTCGCCGGCCCGCGCCAGGTGGGGAAGACGACGTTGTCGCGAAGCCTTCCCGGCGGCAGGAGCGGTTATCTCAACTGGGACGATCCGGCCCATCGCGAACGCATCCTGCGGCGCCAGCTGCCCCCATCCGGCCTCTGGGTGTTCGACGAGATCCACAAATACAGAAAATGGCGCAACTACCTGAAGGGGCTCTACGACACGAAGCCGAAGAAGCAGCGCGTTCTCGTGACGGGAAGCGCGCGTCTTGACTTCTACCGCTTCGGCGGGGACTCGCTCCAGGGCCGCTATCACCTGCTGCGCCTTCATCCGTTTTCAGTCGCGGAGCTCGGGGTGCGGACCGAGGCCGAGTTCAGAGACCTCCTGACCCTCGGCGGCTTTCCCGAGCCTTACCTGAGTGGATCGGAAACCGAGGCGCGCCGCTGGTCCCGCGAGCACCGGAATCTTCTGATTCGGGAGGAGGTCGTCAGTCTGGAGCGCGTCCAGGATCTTGGACACTTGGAATTGCTGGTCCTGCGCCTGCCCGAGCTCGTCGGGTCCCCGCTGTCGCTGAATGCGATCCGCGAAGATCTGCAGGTCAGCCACAAGACCGTGGCGACGTGGGTGCAGATTCTGGAGCGTCTCTACGCGATCTTCCGGCTCTCACCTCTGGGAACGCCGCTGATCCGCGCCGTGAAAAAGGCCCAGAAGCACTACCACCTGGACTGGTCGGTCGTGCCCGAGCCGCCTCAGCGCTTCGAAAACCTCGTGGCGTCTCATCTCTTGAAGTGGGTCCATCACGAACAGGACGTGAACGGCCGCGACCTCGAGCTGCGCTACTTCCGTGACGTCGACGGCCGTGAAGTCGACTTCGTGGTGACGGAGCGCCGCACGCCGATCCTGTTGGTCGAGAGCAAATGGTCCGACACGAATCTCGATCCCGGGTTGCGCTACCTCAAGGCTCGATTTCCCTCCGCCGATGCCTGGCAGATTTCCGCTGCGGGCAAGAAGGACTACATGACACCTGAAGGAATTCGCGTGGCGCCCTCACTGAAACTACTGTCCACGCTGATCTGAGTACCTGAGTCACGCATCGGCGGCGATCAGCCGCTCTGGATCCGGCTCCGCGGATCGAGAAGATCGCGCAGGCCGTCGCCAAGCAGGTTGAAGCCGAGCACCGTCAGGTAGATCGCGAGGCCGGGAAACGCCGAGTACCACCACCACGTCGGTAGGTAGTTCCGGCCGGTGCTGATCATCGTGCCCCACTCGGGTGACGGCGGCCGCGCGCCGAGACCGATGAAGCCGAGGCTCGCCGCGGTCAGGATCGCGGTGCCCATGTCCATGCTCATCTTCACGATGATCGGCGAGAGCGCGTTCGGCAGGACGTGCCGGAAGATGATCCTCAGCTTCCGAGCTCCAAGTGCGCGCGCTGCCTCGACAAACACGCCCTGCGACAGCGAGAGCGTCTTCGCCTCCACGAGTCGCACGTAGCCCGGCCACCACACGAGCGCGAGGGCCAGCATCGCATTCAGGATCCCGGGC
>JBGOTH010000086.1:0-8727 GCA_041476345.1 Methylomirabilia bacterium | reverse complement strand
GTCGGGTTGTCGACGAGCAGGCGCCGTAGTCCTGCGTCGTCCACGCCCTTCGCGCGCAGGCGCGGGACCACGTTGACGAGCAGGTGGTGGTAGCCGTAGCCGCCGTATTTCACGAGCGAGCTCTTGTAGGCGATGTCGTGCGACAGCAGGAGTCGGTCGTGATGTCCGGCCTCGATCAAGGCGAGCACGTGCGCCATTCGCCCGCCGTCGTTCGGCATGTCGAAGGACGGCTGATAGGGATAGTAGGAAGTCTCGAGCCCGAACAGGTCGTACTCGAGCCAGATCCCCGTCTGCGCGAGGTCGATCACCGCCCGCAGGTCGGCGATGGTGCGGCAGATGTGGCACATGATCGTCCGGCGAACGTCGCCGCCTTCCTTCTGGACGAACTCCGCCAGCTCCATCGGCATTTTCGGATGTCGGCCCGGATGGATCATCAACGGCGCGCCGGTTTCCCGCTGGGCGATGATCGCCGCGCGGAGCACCTTCTGCTCGTTCTCGGTCCACGGATACGTCGTGCCGATCTCGCCGAGCAGCCCGGCGCGCACGCCCGTATCGCCGACACCCGTCGTCACGTCTGCGATCATCTCGCGGGCGAGCTCGTCTACGGAGCGGCGGTCCATGTCTGGCGGGTGCGAGGCGTGGACGTAGTACCCGGCGCCCATCACCACGTTGAGGCCGGTCGCGCGCGCGATGCGGGCGAGGGCGAGGGGATCGCGGGCGAGCGTCTTGGGTGTCGGATCGACGACCGTACGGCCGCCGGCGTGCTTGAACAACGAGATCTCGTCGGCGGCGACCTGTTCGTCGGTGAGGCGGAGGTTGTCAAGATTCGCGTTGAAATTCTGCCGGACCCACCCGAGATTGGCGAGGCTCACCGGCTCCCAGGCGCGGCCCTTGTCGAGAGCCGCGGCCGGCTCCGAGAACATCACCTTGAAGTCGATGAGCAGGTGCTCGTGCGGGAGCGTGATGCCCATCGCGCTCGACGCGATGGGGCCGAGCACGGTCTGAACCTGTCCGGCGAGCGGACGGGCCACGCCGGCGGTCAGCGGACGGTTTTCGACCGTCGCGTCACCCGGTGGACCAACGATATGCCGACCGTGCGCACGCGCTTGCCGACGATGCCGGCGATCGTGATGGCGACGACCACGAGCGCGACGACGATGGCCGTTTCGATCGTGCCGTCACCGCCGTCGGGGTTGAAGCCGAGCCACTGTTCGATCCAGTCCATGAAATCCTCCCGTGTCGCGGGTTAGTGTGCGCCGAGCTCGGGGATCGAGACGAGCAGGTGCAGCGACCCGCCCAGCGCGTTCAGGCGGCGCGTGTCCCAGCGCACGAAGGCGTCGCGCTCCTCGTCGGTGAGATCGGCACGGGCAATGGTACCGCGCGCGTCGGTCTGGAAGCGGGCGCGGAACGCCGCGTCCTTCTTCAGCCGATAGAGCACGACGTTCACGTCGTAACGGCTCACAGGACCCACTGTACCGCCGCGAGGTCGATGCGTCCCATCTCGCCGAAGAACCGCACGCGGGCCCGCGCGGGGCTCACGGCGCCGAGCAGCACCATCCAGTTGAGGAGCTCGTGCGAGCCCGTTTCGTGCAGCTCCGTGATCGTCAGCGCGCAGAGCGCCTCGTGCTCGCCGGCCTCGAGACAGCGCACGATGCGCCGGTCGAACTCGACATCGGACGTGCCGAGACGCGCGAACGAGAGCTCGGGGAAGTGACTGAGCCCGCCGGTCGCGATGACGGCGACGTTCCACGGGCTGTCGGCCACGACGCGCGCCACGTGGCGTCCCACGTCGAAGCACCGTCGCGCTGTCGGCTGCGGCTTCACGAAGCAGTTCACCCAGACGGGGGCGAGCGGCGGAACCGGCCGGTCACCGCACAGCACGCTCACCGGGCTCAGGAACGCGTGGTCGAGCGGGGCGGACCACGACGCGGCGAAGTCGAAGCTCGCGTCGAGGCCGCGCTCGAGCAGGGCGTTGGCGAGGTCTTCGTGGAGCGCGTAGCGCACGGGCAGATCGTCGAGCGCCTTGTCGAACTCGATGGCGCCTTCCTGCGTCATCTTCTCGACCGACTGGCCGATACGGATGCAGAACGCGGGTATCGCGTCGAAGGAGAAGACGTTGAGGTGATCGTCGGCGATCACGACGAGCGCATCCGGCCGCGCATCCAGCATCGTGCGCCCCATGTCGCGCACGACGCCCATCAGGTCCTCGACCATCGTCCGCCCGTGCGGCCCGACGTTCTTGCCGTAGTAGTCGGGCGAGAGCACGTGCGACATCGCGGCCGCGAAGACGATGCGCCCCATCGCGTGTGATGCTGGCGCAGTGGCGCGTAGGAGTCAACCGGCAGGTGTCTGAAAGATCTGGGAGCCTCCATGTTGGTGTTACGATGCCGGACTATATATTCGGCGATCATGCTCGATATGAGATGGCGCGGCGCGGTTTGTCCGAGCGCTTGATTCGTGCGGTGCTGGATGAACCGGAACAACGTTTCGAGCTGCGTCCTGGACGGGAAGTGACAGTACCTCGTGCGCGTGTTTGTCGATACTGATTCGGTGCCGGCCGAGGTCGTGACCGCGTATCTCACGGGCCGCATCGAGCGGTATTGGAGGAGCTGAATGAAAATCGCCTACGACAAGCGGACCGACACGCTCAGCGTTGTCCTCAAGGACGACGCCACGGTGGCGGCGAGCGACGAGAACAAGCCGGGGGTGATTCTCGACTATGACGGGGCCGGCGATCTTGTTTCACTCGAGATTCTCGATGCGTCACGGCGAGTCACCGATGTGCGCCATGTCGACTTCCGCGAGACCGATTAGGGGAGCGGGTCAGGAGCCGCGCAGGCGGGGGTCCAGCGTGTCGCGGAGCGCGTCGCCGAGCAGGTTGGTGCCGAAGACGGCGAGGCTGATCGCGAGGCCCGGCCACACGACGAGCCAGGGCGCCTTCTCCGCGTACTCGGCGGCGGCGATCGACAGCATGCGGCCCCACGACGGATACGGCTCCGGGATGCCGAGGCCGAGGAACGACAGCGCGGCCTCGACGAGGATCGACCCGCCCAGCTGCGCCGTCACCAGCACGATGAAGGGGCCGATCGTGTTCGGCAGGATGTGGCGCAGCGCCACGCGGACGTGCTGCGCGCCCACGGCGCGTGCCGCTTCGACGTAGGCGAACTCGCGGATCGCCAGCACGCTCGCGCGGATCACGCGCCCCGCCCGCGGGACGATCGGAATCGAGATCGCGATGCACGCGTTCGTGAGCGACGGGCCGAGGGCGGCCGCGAGCACGAGTGCCAGCACGAGGATCGGCAGCGCCTGCATGATGTCCATGACTCGCTGGATCAGCAGATCGGTCTTGCCGCCCACGTAGCCGGACACGAGCCCGACGAGCCCGCCGATCCCGGCGCCGAACAGGGTCGACACGATGCCGACGATCAGCGAGATGCGCGAGCCGTGGATGACGCGGCTGTAGAGATCGCGTCCGAGGTTGTCGGTGCCGAGCCAGAAATCGGCGCCCGGGGCCACGAGCACGTGCATCGAGGTCCGGGTGGGGTCGTGCGTGGCGAGGACGTCGGCCAGGAGGGCCGTGGCGATGAGCACGCCCATGAGGAAGGCGCCGGCCACCCCGAGCGGCTTCTTGCGGATGAAGCGCACGACGGCCGACCGCTGCCGGCGCTCGTCCGTCAGCGTGCGTCGCGCCCCGACGTCCGCGGCCCTGACGGCCATCACGCCTTCCCGTACTTGATGCGGGGGTCCACCCACGCATAGAGGAGGTCGACGGAGAGGTTCGCCATGACCACGATGATGGCGATGAACATGACGAGGTTCTGCACCACCGGGTAGTCGCGGCCCTGGATGGCCTCGACGAGATACCGGGCGACGCCCGGCAGGTTGAAGACCGTCTCCGTGACGACGAGGCCGCCGATGAGGAACGCGAATTCGATCCCGAGCAGGGTGATGACCGGCAGCGACGCGTTCTTGAGCGCGTGCCGCCAGACCACGGACGTTTCGCGCTGCCCCTTCGCCCACGCGGTGCGGATGTAGTCCTCGCGCAGGACCTCGAGCATGGCGGACCGCGTGATCCGCATGATGAGCGCCGAGGAGCGGTAGCCGACCGCGAGCGCCGGGAAGAGAAACTGGGCGAGGTTCGCGCGCAGATCGTCGACGGGGGAGACGTAGGTGACCGACGGAATCCATCCGAGCGAGCGGACGAGGAGCAGGATCACGATCATGCCGAGCCAGAACGACGGCATGGACAGGCCGGCGAGCGAGACCACGCGAAGGACGTAGTCGATGGGCCGGTCCTGGCGGATCGCGCTGATCACGCCGAACGGGATCCCGAGGATCATCGAGAAGGTCATCGCGAGGCACGCCAGCTCGAGCGTGACGGGCAGCCGGGGCTTGATGATGTCCCAGGCCGGTCGTTCGTAGCGGTACGACTTGCCCAGATACCCGCGGGTCAGCTCGCCGAGCCAGTTCGCGTACTGGACGGGGATCGGCTGATCGATGCCGAGCTCACGCTCGATCTTCTGCTTGTCCGCCTGGTCTACGTAGCCGGCGGACTCGAACATGATGTCGGCGATGTTGCCGGGCGTGATCCGCATGAGCACGAAGATCACCATCGACATCCCGAGGAGGGTGACGACAGCGATCAGGAGGCGCTTGGTGATGTACCCGCGCACGGCGCCCCTACTTGTCCAGCCAGACGTCCTGCAGCCGACTGACGTTGTAGATCGAGTTGTCGTGCTGCGGATAGTTCTTCACGTACGGCCAGGAGACGGCGTACTGCTTACCCCAGCCCAGGACCGGCCGGGCCCCGTCCGCCTGCAGCTTGCGGTCGATCTCGTTCACGAGCTTGAGCCGCTTGGCCTTGTCGAGCGTCTGCGACTGCTCGGTCATCAGCCGGTCGATTTCCTCGGAGCAGTAGCCGGAGAAGTTCCGCTGCGAGCCGCAGCGGTAGTTCTCGAAGAGCTGCGCGTCGGGGTCGTCGATGCCGACGCCGGTGAGGTTCAGCGCCACCTGGTATTCGAGGCGCGTCATCTTCGGATGCCACACACCCGTCTCGATCTGCTCCAGGGTGGCGTCGATGCCGACCTGGCGGAGCTGGTCCACCATCCAGCTCGCGGTGTCGACGTAGATCGCGAGGGCGCGCGTGGACACCGTGATCTTCAGCGGGCTGGCGGGGCCGAACCCGGCCTCCGCGAGAAGCTTCTTCGCCTCCGCCTTCTGTTTGACGGAGTCCCCCATGCCGGGCAGCTTCTGCACGTCCGCCACCGGCAAGCCCCACACGCCCGACGGCTTCGGCAGCAGCGCTCCGCCGAACACGGCGCCGCCCTGACGGGGGCCGACCAGATAGCTCTTGCGGTCGAGTGCCAGGTTGAAGGCGCGCCGCACCCGGATGTCCGTGAACGGCGCCTTCTTGAAGTTCACGAGCACGTTGTCGTTGACGTTGGAGTCGTTCTCGATGAGCACGAGCTGTGGCTTGCCCTTCTTGGCCGTCTCCGCGTTGGCCTTGTTCCAGCCGCTGCCCGCCACGTCGAGCTGGCCCGCCTGCAGGGCGGCGAGCTGTGTCGAGCGGTCCTTGATGATGACCCACTTGATCCCGTCGAGGTAGGGCCGTCCCTTCACGAAGTAGTCGGGGTTGCGCACGTACTCCACGAACTCCCCCGGCCGGTTCTCCTTGAGCTTGTAGGGCCCGGTCCCGATGCACTTGTTCTTGAACTCCGCGAGCGGTACGTGCTCGGGGTACACGGGCGCGTAGCCGGACGCCAGCATGGGCAGCAGCGAGGGCTGCGGCTTCTTCAGCCGGAAGACGACCGTGTACGGATCCGGCGCCTCGATGTGCTCGACGTTCTCGTACCAGAGCTTGCGCGGGTTGACCTTGAGGCGCGCTTCGGCGTCGGGCGCGCCGCGCACCATGTCGAACGTGTATTTCACGTCCTTCGACGTGAACGGCTTGCCGTCGTGCCACTTCACGTCCTTGCGGAGCAGGAAGACGAGGTTGCGGTAGTTGTCCTGCCACGACCATTTTTCCGCGAGCTCCGGAATGATCGTGTCGACGCTCTCCTGTCGCTTCGCCGGGTCGTAATAGGCGAGGTTGCTGAAGCACGGGCTCGCCTGCTGGACGACGGCGATCGTCGATTCCTCGTGCGGCGACAGGCTCGGCGGCGCCGACAGCGGATGGATGCGCAATACGCCGCCCGATTTCGGTGCCTGCGCCGGCGCGGGCAGCGAGAGGGCGACGACAAGGAGCAGTGCGACGGGGATGAGGCGAACGAATCGACGGAGCGGCATCGCGACCTCCGGAGGAACGGCGGTTCGGTTCGAGCTCTGTGGCGGGACTCTACGTGAGATCGTAGAGGCGGGCATGCCGCTATGCGTCAGAGAGCGTGAGCGGGGCACGGCGCTATGATGCCGTTGTGGCCGATCCTGTCCTCGAGCAAATCGTCGAGCAGGCGTCCGAGCTGCTGCACGCGCCGAAGGTCGGTCTCGCGGTCGTCGAGCCCGACGATGCGGGCCCGGTGCTCCGGTTCGTTGCCGTGCGTGGTTTGAGCGACCAGTTCGCGCTCCGCACCCGTCCTCGACATTGGCGCGATGGCACGACGGCGATGTCGATCCAGGAGGCGCGTCCGGTCTGGTCCGAGGACCTGCTCAACGATCCCGCGATCGATCTCACCCCCGAGACGCGGCGCGCGATCGAGGCCGAGGGTTATCACGCCGTCCTGTCGGTCCCGCTCCTCGTCCGCGATCACGCGCTCGGCGCCCTCGTCCTCTACCGCACCGAGGTCGGGCCGTTCACGCCGGAGACGATCGAGCTGGCGCAGGTCTTCGCCGCGCAGGCGGCCCACGCCATCGAGAACGCGCGCCTGTACCGGCGCGCGGAGGATCGTGCCACCAAGCTCCACGCGCTCAGCGCGCTCACGCAGCTGATCGTGTCCGCGACCACGAGCGGGGAGGTGTCGCGCGCCGTCGCCGAAGCGGCCGTGCAGCTCCTCGGCGCGCGCGTGGCGCGCGTGTGGGTCGACGTCCCCGAACGGGGCGCGCTGCGCATCGAAGCGGCCCACGGCATCGACGCCGACAAGAGCGACGCGCTGACGGTCGGCGCGGAGATGCCGTACGGGGAGGGTATCGCGAGCGCGGTTCTCGCAGAGCGCAAGCCCATCTATGGGCGCGACATCCAGGCGGACCCGCGCCGGTCGCAGCGGCTGCTCGACTTCGAGTCCGAGATGCTCCACGCGTACGCCGCGCTGCCGCTCGTCACGGGCGACAGTATCGTCGGCGTGCTGATCGTCGTCTTCGGCGAGCGACGCGACTTCACCGCGGAAGAGCAGGAGCTCATGCGCCTGCTCGCCGACCAGGCGGCCATCGCCATCCGGCAGTCACAGCTCTATCGCGAAGGGGACAGGCGACGCCGGGAAGCGGAAGTGGTGGCGGAGCTCGCGAGCAAGATCAACGCCTCCCTCGAGCTGCGCGAGATCCTCGAGCGCGTGGTCGAGGGCGCGCGCGATCTCTGTCGCGCGGACAGCAGCCGCATCGCCCTGCGCACGCCGGACGATCCGGCGGTGCGCTTTCGTCACGCGGTGGGCACGCGGTACACCGGCTATCTCGGGACCGTGATCGAGCCGGGTAAGGGCCTCGGCGGCGGCGTCCTCGCGACCGGCGAGCCCTTCCGCACGGACGATTACGCGGCGGATTCCCGCTTCACGCGCGACTACCTGCATCACGCGAGGGCGGAGGGGAACGTCACCGAGATGGCGGTGCCGATCCGCAGCCAGGACGAGTTGCACGGCGTCCTCTACGTGAGCAACCGATCCCCCCGGCCGTTCACCGACAACGACGAGGCGGTCCTCCGCCGCCTCGCCGACTACGCGGGGGCGGCCATCGCCAACGCCAACCTCTACCAGGGGTTGCGCGCGGCGCACGAGCAGCTCGCGCGGAGCCAGGCGACGCTCGTCCAGAACGAGCGCCTGCGCGCGCTCGGCGAGATGGCGGCCGGCGTCGCCCACGATTTCAACAACATGCTCGCCGTGATCGTGGCGCGCGCGGAGCTGCTGCTCGGCAAGGCCCACGACGCCTACGTGGTGCGCGGGCTGCAGGAGATCCATCGTGCCGCCACCAACGGCGCGTCGACGGTGCGCCGGATCCAGAATTTCACGGGCACCCGTCGCGCGCGCCCGGCCGGGCGCGTGGCGCTGGGCGAGATCGTGCGCGAGGTCGTGCAGCTCACGCGTGTGCGCTGGAAGGACGAGGCGCAGCGCCGCGGTGTCCCGTACGAGGTGACGGTGGACGGCACCGCGCCGGCGATCGCCGGACACGGCGACGATCTACGCGAGGTCTTCACCAACCTCCTCAACAACGCGCTGGATGCGATGCCGGACGGCGGCCGCTGCACGTTCCGGCTCTCCGAGGACGCCCGCTCGGCCGTGGTGGAGGTCGAAGACACCGGCCGCGGGATGACGCCCGACGTGAGCGCGCGCATCTTTGAGCCGTTCTTCACCACGAAAGGGCCGAAGGGCAGCGGCCTCGGGCTCGCGGTGAGCTGGGGCATCGTGAACTCGTGCGGCGGGACGATCACGGCGGTCAGCAGGGTGGGCACCGGCACGCGGGTCACGGTGCGCTTGCCGATCCCCGACGCGCTGCCCGCGGAGCCGCCGGCGCCGGCATCGCTCGAGCCCGTTCCGACCGCGCGGATCCTCGTCATCGACGACGAGGAGTCGGTGCGCGAGGTGCTCAGCG
>JBGOTH010000085.1:0-8759 GCA_041476345.1 Methylomirabilia bacterium | reverse complement strand
TTGCTGGAGGCCTCTGGTGAGTGATCCGATCCTCCGGCGCGGTGTGACGCGTGTCTACTCGCTCGAGAAACTGCTCGAGTTCCGGGCGGTGCCCTCAGTCGACAAGCTGCGCTGGCTCGAAGAGATGCGGCAGTTTCTCGATCGGTTCCTCACGCCCGAGCGACGGGTTCTGATGGCCCGCTTTCGCCGCGGCGAACTTTGAAGGAAGGAAACGTTGCGCCTCTTCCTTTCGATCGCGATCGGCGTGTGGATCCTGGTTGGCGCGGTCGTACCGGTCGGCGCCCAGGGGAAAGAGGAACCACGGATCGCGCTCTTGATCGGCAACAGTGCCTACAAGGGCCAGCCGTTGCGCAACCCGGTGAACGACGTCCGCGCGATGGCGCAAACGCTGCGTGAGCTCGGCTTCACCGTGCTCGTCCACGAGAACACCAGCAAGCGCACGATGGAAACCGCGGTGATCGAATTCGGCCAGCGGCTGGCGAGCGGAGGCGTCGGGTTCTTCTACTACGCGGGGCACGCCCTTCAAGTCCGCGGCCACAATTACCTCGTGCCGGTCGACGCCGAGATCGAGTCCGAGGCCATGACGCGGGTCGTCGCGGTCGACGTGGACCTCCTTCTCGAACAGATGGCCGAGGCGAAGAATCGAGTCAACATCGTCATCCTGGACGCGTGCCGCAACAACCCGTTCGAGCGGCGGGTACGCGGCGCTTCCCGGGGTCTCGCCGCCATCGACGCGGCCCGGGGAACACTGCTCGCGTACGCTACCGCGCCCGGATCCGTGGCCGCGGACGGCGAGGGGGCGAACGGCCTGTACACGGAAGAATTATTGAAGGCCCTGCGTCTGCCGGGCCTCAAGGTCGAAGAGGTATTCAAGCACGTGCGGGTGGGGGTCACGAACCGCTCGAACGGTGCCCAGACGCCGTGGGAATCCTCATCGCTTACCGGGGACCTCGTGATCAACGTGACCGTCAACGTCACGCCTCCCGTCGGCGCGTCCCCCACCGCCAAGGCTCCGGCCGCTCCGGCGGCGACCGCCGATCGGGAAGCGCTGTTCTGGACGTCCATCAAGGATGGAGACGATCCGGCGGCGTTCGAGGCCTACCTCAAGCAGTACCCCGACGGTATCTTCGCGGCGCTCGCTAAGCGTCGACTCGCCAGCCTCGCCGAACAGGCGAAGAATCCGGCACGCTTCGACGGAGCCTGGAATGTGCTCGTCGAGTGCTCGCCGGCCGGTAGTGCCGCAGGCTACAAGCTGACCCTTCTGGCGAACATGAAAAACGGGATTCTTCACGGGCAGCAGCACGGCGCCGACGGGAGTGCGCTGACGCTCGACGGAAAGATCGAGGCTGACGGCACCGGAAGCATCGACGCACGCGGTGTCGTCGGCAATCCGAAGTACGCGGTCAACCGCGAGTCAGCGGGCACGCCTTATTTCTATCGCTACACCGCTCGCTTCGAGGGCGCACGAGGAACCGCGAGCAAGGTTCAGGTTCGTCCCTGTACGATGACCTTCGTCAAGCAGTAGGTCGCTCAGCCCCGATGCGCGTCGAGACACTTCCGCTCGGTAAGCTCGATCCGGGGTTGCGCGCGGCGGAGACCCCGCTCGATCTCCGGAGCGTCAGCGAGGACGCAAAACTCGTCGAGGATCTCGGCTACGACGGGCTCGCCGTCGAGGAAACGAAGGACGACCCGTACGTCGTGATGGCGCTCGCCGCGCAGGCGACGTCACGGTTGCGTCTCACGACGGCGATCGCCATGGCGTTTCCGCGGAGCCCGACCATCACCGGGCTATCGCGCCGCGTTCGACGCGCACGGGCTCACGGATCTCGCGACGGAGTTGGCGCTCCTGTCGAAGGCGCAGCGGTGGGAGGAGATGCCGCCACGCATCTCCGACGACGTGCTGCACACGTATGCGGTGGTCGGGACCGGGCACGGACGGCGAGCGCGCGATCCTCCGCGAGCTCGTCCGCGACATCCAGCGCTACCGCATCAGCGTTTGAAGGAAGGCGACGAGGTCCGCCATCTCGTCCGGGCTCAACCGCACCCACGCCACGGGCGGCCGTTCGGCTTCGAGCACCATGAGGAAGGAGTGGTTCCACATCTGCGCGACGACGCTCCACGGCGACTCGTACCCTTTCAGCTGATTCAGGCTCCCCGCGCGCTTACCGCCAGGCCCCGTAATCGAATGGCAACCGGTGCAGCCCTTACTGGTGACGAGCTGCTCCCCGCGCTTCGGATCACCAGGATCGCCGGCCAGCCCCGCGCTGCCAGAAGGCCCGCCGGCATCGCTCGCGTACAGAAACGCCACGAGATCGCTCATCTCACCGGCGGTGAAGTACGGCCGGGGCTTGTCCGATCCGCGGATGCGGCTCGCCATTTTCGGGAGATGATTCCACATCGCGGCCGCCAAACCGTAGAGCGAGCGGACCTGCTGAAGACGACCGAGATCGGAGCCATGACAGTCGCTGCACCCGCGCGCGCGAAACAGCTGGGCGCCCACGACGGGATCCTGAGTCGGAAGGGGCACGCGCGCCTGCGCGAACGCGCTCTGGAACGCGCAGAGCAGCAGAGCCGCGGCCGTTACCGTCGACGCCGTGGACTTGATGTGCATGTCTCAGTTCGCGCCCTTCGTCAGCAGGAAGTTCGCCTCGTCGAACGACTCCGCCGCCTGCACCGGCAATCCCGACTTCTGGTAGAGCTGACCGAGCAGCGTGTGCAGGCTCGGCTCGTCGGGATCCTTCGCCAGCGCCGCCATCACCTCTCGCCTCGCGTCGTGGAGAAGTCCCGCTTCCGCCAGCGTCCCCGTACGAATCGCCACGGCCGTGTTCGGTGACACGGTGGCGCCGAACGCATCCGCGATCTCCTCGAGGTTCCGGCGGATCGTCGCCGCGCGCGCCGCCTCGAGAACTTCGAACGTCGTCGCCTGAACCGGGCCGGTCGCGGGCTCGACCACGAGCGTGTAGCGCACGCCCGACGTCAGCGCGGGCGCGTCCCCCGGATACTCGAAGCGGGCGCCGACGATGCCCTTCTTCTCCAGCAACACGCCCGAGGGAGCGCTGACGCGCACGGTGTAGCGCGAGAACTGCGTGCCGAGCCATTCGAACGTGAGCGGGCCGGGCAACACCGCAGTGTTGCGGGGCGAGAGGATCACGGCGGGCTTCGCGCCCGCGCGGACCGACATCACGGCTTTCGGGGGCTCCGCGGCTTGCGCGCTGAGGAACCCGACGCTGCCCGCCACGAGCGTTTGCGCCTTCAGCAGCTTGCTGTCGGCCGCGACGCCGACGGCGAGCACGTACGGCGAGTTCGACGCGTCGACCTTCACCGTGCCGCGGCCTCCGGTGAGCAGGATCACGGCGAGCGCGTTGTCGGAGGCCCGCACGCTGTCGCCCGCGCGCAACGCGAGAAACGGGCCGGCCGGGCGATCCGGCTTGCCGGCGGACTTCACGTCGACCTTCCCTTTGCCGACCTTGATCTCGGTGATCATCCCGACCGATTCACCGCCCTGCGCGAGCGCCAGCAGCGGCGTGAGCAACACGGCGACGAGTCCTACGATCATGCTCTTCATGCGCGTGCCTCCTCGACCTGCCTTGCGTCGGCCAGCCCGACGAGCTCGAACAACGTCACCGGCTCCGCCTTGCCTTTCACCTGCACGGCCCCGCGGTCACGTACCGCGACGCGGCCGTTCACTGCCGCCAGCGTCGCCTCGCTGATCAGGATCGACGTCCCCAACTCTCGGTTCTGTCCTTCCATCCGGGACACAGTGTTCACCGGATCACCCATCACCGCATATTTCTTCTTCTTCGGTGAGCCCACGTTTCCGGCGAAGACGGCGCCCGTGTTCACCGCGATTCCCATCGAAAGGGGTGGTCGGCCGGTTTGGCTCCACCGCGCGTTCAGCTGCTCCAGCGCCGCCTGCATCCCGAGCGCCGTCTGCGTCGCGTGCCAGGCGTGGTCGGGATCGTCGGAGGGCGCGCCGAAGAACGCGAGGATACCGTCGCCGATGAAGTCGCTGACCATGCCTCTGTGATTCATGATCACGTCGACCATCGCCGTCATGTATTCGTTCATGATCTCGGTGATCTGGGCGGGCTGGAGCTTCTCGGACATGGTGGTGAAGCCGCGAAGATCGGACATCAGCACGGACACGGTCCGCACCTCGCCGCCGAGGCGCGCGCCGTCGAGCATGACGCGATCCATCACCTCCGGACTGACGTATTCGCCGAACGCGGACGCGAGCCGGCGGCGCGCGAGAATCCGCGAGCCATGGATGTAGATCTTCATTCCGAGCATCGGACCCACGAAGTCGAGCCAGTAGCCGCCCTGGGTATACGCCTCGTAGCTGATCACGGCGAACACGGCCACGAGCGCGAACGAGATGATCGAGACCCACATCGGGCGGAACCACAGCGACAGCAACGACACGATCACGCAGGCGGAGACCAGCACGGACAGATTCAGAATGAAGCTCGGCGGCAGCAGCGCGCGGCGGTCCAGGAGGGTGTTCGCGACGTTCGCGTGGATCTCGACACCCGCCATCGGGCCGACGGGCGTCGGAAAGAAGTCCCGGCTGTCCGTGAACGTCGCGCCCACGAACACGATCTTCCCGTTGAACGGATTGTCGGCTTCGGGCTTCATCCCGCTCTGCGCGGCCGCGCGGATCGCGGCGCTCGGAAACGACTGGATGGCACCTGCCTGGCCGACGTACTCGATGCGCCACGGCGCCTTCGCGAGCGCGCGTGTCGTCACGGCTTCGTTCCGCGTGATTCCGCCGCCGGCGGTCCGCACCGGCAACGTGATGCCCTCGTGGCCGTTCACGCGGAGCGCCCGCGCCATGTCCTCCGTGGAGTGACCGGCCGACCCGGCCAGCGCGGCCAGCGCGAGCGATGGAAGGAAGCCGCCGTTCGCGTCGGGAAGCACGGGTACCGCGCGCCGGATGACACCGTCGGCGCCGACGGGGGCGTTGGCGTAGGCGAAGGTGACGGGAAGCTCCCGCGTGAATGGCGGCGAGAGCGAATAGACCGGCGCCTTGCCCGGCGCATCCGGCACGGCGACCGCCGCGAAGACGATGCGGCCCTTCGCCCGCGCGTGCCATCGGCGGGCGGTCTCGATCAGCCGCGCGTCCTCGGCCGGCACGGACGCGCTTTTCAACAGCACGTCGAACGCGACGACACGCGCGCCGCTCTTCAACAGGAAGTCCGCGATGTCGGCGAGGTAGTCGCGCGGAAGCGGCTGACGCGCGCCCAGCGCTTCGAACGAATCGTCGTCGATCGCGACGAGCACGATCTCCGGCGCGGGCACGCGGTCGCGGAAGAACAGGAACAGGTCGACCGCGCGCGTCTCCCATCCCGCGAGCGCCCCGACTTGCGAGGCGCCGGTGACGGCGAGGCTGACGGCGATCCCGAGCAGCAGCGCGCGCGCGACACGACGGGTGGACCGCGACACCGGCTTCGGCCGCACCACCCGAAGGACCTGGCGAATCTCGTTCCGGACCCACCGGAGAGTGTCGCGAGGCAGCGCCACGTGCCAGGTGAACGGCTACGCGAGCCGCTTCGCGTAGCGCGCGAGCACGGTGTTGATCAACGTCTGGTAGCCCACTCCCTGCTGCTTCGCGCGGCGACGAACACGACCCAGGACATCCGGATCGAGACGAATCGCGATGAGCTGCTTCGCGGACGTACCGGCAGGTGGCCGTCCCACGCGTCGCATCGTCTTCAGCTGTTCGCGGGAGGCCTCCGGAATATCCGAGTAATCGATCCTACGCGACGCCACGGTAGACTTTCCTCTCTCTGCGACTCGCGCGCCGCGCACTGATGATACGGATGACCTCGACATCGCCACGCCTCCGTTCCGTGTACGCCACGATGAGCACGCGCGTGGTGACGGCGCGTCCGATTCTCAAGCGCCGCCGCTCCGTCCTCGAATGTCGAACGTCGACCCCGTCCAACCCGTCGGGATCGAGAAACATCGTCGCCGCCTCGTCGAAGGACACGGCGTGCTTGAGCAGGTTCGCACGTGCCTTCGTCGCGTCCCACTCGAACACCGATTAAGTATATACGTAATCGGCGCGTGGCGGCTCTCTCGCCTGGGTTAGACCGGCTGCGCGATGCCTCCGCGCGGGACACCGGGCGCCGTCGTGCCCCAGATCGGCACGTAGCTCGGCGGGAGCTCGCGGCTGTTGGGCGTCGCCACCCACAGGCGAAACAGCAGACGGTCCTGATTGGTGCCGCCGGCATCCACGTAGTCGGTGCGGCCGTGGTAGATGACGTGGTTGTTGAGGAGCTGCAGGTCACCGGGCTCCATCGCCATCGTGAAGCACAGCTCCTCGCACACCGCCGCGTGGAGATCGAGGGCCTCGTCGTGCGCGGGCGTCATCCGCGGCACGCTCGGCAGCTTCTGCGCCGCTTCCACGAACGTGCGCGAGTACTGCGTGGTGAACTTGCCTTCGTGGAGGCAGAAGAGCGGCATCGGGAAGACTTTGTGCTCGCCGCCCGACTCCTCGCCCTGACGGCTGCGCCAGTAGTCCTGACAGAGCAGCGCGTGCAGGTCGGGCCGGCGCGCGAGGATCGCGTTGGAGACGCTCACCGCGCTCACGATCTTGCTGAGACCGCCCGCCTTCGCCGTTCGTACGCACAGCAGGGTCACCACGTCACACCGGTCGGTGTGAAAGCGTAGCGGGCCCGCCGAGCGCGCCTTGGAGCGTGACGAGCGGCCGAGCGTCGGGTCCATCGAGGGCTCGCGCACCTCGCCGTAGCGCCGGTTCTCGTCGCGCACGTCACCGATCAGCTCGCCCATGGCGTTCTGGTAGCGCTGCGCCCCGAGGTGCGATCCGAGGCCCCAGTAGAGGTTCTTCAGCTCCTCGTCGGTGTACCGCTCGACGGGAATGCCGCGCACGAGGACGAACCCACGCCCGTTCTCCAGCTCGTCGAGAATGGTCGCGAGATCGCGCGAAAACGTCGGCAGCGGAAAATCCTCGCGGCTGAACTTCGGCCACGCGAGTCCGCGGCGCTGGACGTCGCGGAGCGCCGCGTCCATCTCGTCGATCGCTGCCGCGGACACGCGGTGAATCCACGCGGTCGACGACGCCATGTCGCGGCCGAGCCACGCCTCGGGGCCTTCGATCGGGGTGCTCAGCGCGTAGATCATCGCCCGCATATCGTATCGCATCGTCACAGCGTGAGCCGATACGCCATCACGCGGAAGGTCGGCATCGGGTAGAAATCGAGCTCCGGCACGCGCACGAATCCCATCCGCTCGTACATCTCGCGCGCGACACTCATCATCTGCGTCGTGTGGAGCCCGACGGCCGCGCGCCCGGCGACACGCGCCCGGCGGATGCACTCCTCGGTCAACAACCGGCCGATCCCGCGACCGCGCGCGTCCGGATGGACGGCGAGCAGGCGGAATGCGGCCCATGACGGCGGCCACGCGACGTTCGTCTCCTTGCTCGCGTCGGAGTAGTAGGTCACCGCGCCCGCCAGGCTGCCTGCGTCGTCCGCCACGATCAGCGTGGCCGCGGCAAGACGCCGATGCACGTCGCGAATCTCGTCCTCGTACCCGCGCCACTGGGGCGGCGGATCCGGCGGGATGTACTGCGCGTACGCGGCCACCATCATGGCGCCGGCCGCCTCGAGCTCGTCGGCGCGCGCTTCGCGGAGAAGGACGTGCGGCGTCGCCGCTACTTGCGGAAGACCGGGTTGTCGGTCTTGTCGATCATGGCCGCGGCGCCCTCGGTCGGCAGACGCTCGGAGTAGTTCTGGGCCGCGTCGATGTCTTCCCAGACTTCCGGCGCAAGCTCGTACAGCACCTCGATGCCGTTGCCGTCGGGATCCGAGATGTAGAGGCTGTGCGTCATCCCGTGGTTGATGCGGCGCAGGAACTTCACGCCCTTCTCGCGGAGGAACGCGAGCTGCGCGAGCCACGTCTCGCGGTCGGGCATGGTGATCGCGATGTGGTTGACGCCGGGACGATTGGGATAGAGGTCCCACTCGACGGCCTGGGACCCGTCAGCCTTCGGGATCTGGCAGAGGGCGATGTCGTGATGGTTCGTGTGCCCCTGCTCGTCCACGCCGCTGTAGAAGCGCATGGTGAGCGGCGGCCGGTCCGGCTTCGGCTTCAGCGCCGCCACCTGCTTGAACCCGAGGATCTCCGTGTAGAACGTGTGCGACACCTCGATGTCGCGCACGTTCAGCACGATGTGGTTGACCCCGCGCGGAGTCATCGCCTGCTTCGGGGCCGCCGTCTTCGTCTCGTGAATCGTCGCCATACCGTCCTCCGTTATTCGAACACTACCACGCCGCGCTTGACCGAGCCGCTGCGCATCGACGTGAATCCTTCGTTGATTTGATCCAGCTTCCACGTCCGGCTGACCAGCTCGTCGATCTTCAGCCGGCCTTCCTTATATTGGTCGCAGAGCCAGGGAAAATCCAAGTTCGGACGCACGGAGCCGTACATGGTGCCCGTGAGCGTCTTCTCCTGGAGCGCGAAGTTGTACGGCGTGATCGGCGCGCGGACCGCGAGCGCCGCCATGCCGACGATCACCGCGGTGCCGCCCGCGCGGATCGCGTCGATGATCTGCAGCGTCGTCTGCTCGCCGCCGATGGCGTCGAAGGCGTAGTCCGCCCCGCGGCCGGCCGTGAGCCCGCGCACCACGTCGACCGGGTTCTCCTTCTTCGAGTTGACGAGATGGGTGGCGCCGAACTCGCGCGCGAACTCGAGCTTCGAATCGAGCAGGTCGACGGCGACGATCTTTGCCGCGCCCG
>JBGOTH010000084.1:0-8876 GCA_041476345.1 Methylomirabilia bacterium | reverse complement strand
GCGGCGTACCAGCAGGCGGGCAAGAATCCATCGGACGTCGACGTCGCCGAGCTTCACGACTGCTTCACGATCGCCGAGATCGTCGCCACTGAAGGCCTCGGCTTCTTCGAGCCGGGCACGGGCGGCCTCGCGGCGGAACAGGGGCTGACGAGCCTCGGTGGAAAGATCCCCGTGAACACGTCCGGGGGACTCAAGGCCAAGGGGCACCCGATCGGCGCCACGGGCGCGGCGCAGATCGCGGAGATCGTCACGCAGCTCCGCGGCGAAGCCGGACCGCGTCAGGTGGACGGCGCCTCCACCGGCCTCACGCACACGCTCGGTGGCAACGCGGCGACCGTCCTCGTGAGCCTCTTCGGCCGTGAGTGAGGCCGCGATCACGCTGAAGGGATTCTTCGACCGGGCGCGCGAGGGGCGGCTCACCGGCATCCGGTGCGGCGGCTGTCACGAGGTCTCCATCCCGCCGAAGGAGTTTTGCGCCGGCTGCGGCACGCGCGCCTGGGAAGTCGTACCGCTGTCAGGGGAAGGCACGCTCGCCAGCTACACCGTCATTCGCGTGGCACCGGCCCAGCACGTGGCGGATGCGCCCTATGCGGTCGGCGTGGTGAAGTTGAAGGAAGGGGCGGCCATCTTCGGCCGCATCGTCGACGTTCCGTTCGACAAGCTCTCGGTCGGCCTCGCCCTCCGGTTTCGCCCGATCCTCGTCAACGAGCAGACCGCGATCGGGTTCGCCGGCCTCTAAGCGGGCGCGGGGAGCGCCTACTTGCCGGGCTTGAGCCGCAACTCTTCGTAGGGCAGCGAGTACGGCATCCCGGCGATGAGACCGAACGCCGACGCTTCGATGCGCGGCCCGTACCCGCTGAGGAACGCCGGCTCGAGGATCGGCGCGAACATCACGCGCTCGTGCATGAGCTGCTGAATCTTGTACAGCAACGCCTCGCGCTTCTTCACATCCATCTCGCCCGCCTGCTCGCGGAACAGGCCGTCGATGTCCGGATAGCCTCCGTACGCACGGATACCGCCGGTGACCACGAACGCCTCGATCCGGGTCGCCGCGTTGCCGCCCGCGGCGCTCCCCGGACGCACGAGCTTCTTGAAGCTCTTTTCCTGGTCGGCCTTGTAGAAGCCCGCGCGCTCCAGCGGGCGGAGCTTGGCGCGGATGCCGACGGCGCCGAAATTGTTGATGACGACTTCCACCGTCGGCGCGTACACCGAGTCGCACGCGACCTCGCCCGCGTCGAAGCCCTTCGGATATCCCGCTTCGGCCAGGAGCTTCTGCGCGCGCGCCGGGTCGTACGGATATGGCGGCGCCGGCCAGGCGAACGCGAATGTGTGAGGGATGATGCTGGCGCTCGCCCGGGCGAAGCCGAGGTATTCCGCATCGTTGATGGTCTTGCGATCGATGGCGAGGTTGGCGGCGAGCCGTACCCGCCGATCCGCCCACGGCGACTTCGGATCCCATTGCTCGATGAAGGTGATCCACTCCGTGAACGTGGGGATCGTCGCCTTCAACGTGAGCCCCGGGGTCCGGCGGATCTCTTCGGCAAGCGGCCCCTTGATCGAGTACGCGATGTCCACTTCACCGCGCTTGAGCATGGCGAGACGCGTGGAGTCGTCCGGCACCGAGCGCAGCACGAGGCGCTTCACGTTCGGCGCCTTCCGCCAGTACTGCTCGTTCGCTTCGAGCACGAGCTCGATGCCGGGGGTATAGGAGACGAACCGGTACGGTCCGGCGCCGACGGGCGTCTTCTTGAAGCCGTCGTCACCGACGCGCTCGACGTACTTCTTGGGCACGATCCAGCCCGCGCCCGTGGCCGGCGTCCCGTAGAAGGTCATGAAATCCGGCCACGGCTGCTTCATGCGGATCCGCACGTGCTGCGGATCCACGACGTCCACGCCGGCCACGCGCTTCTTGAACGTGGACGCGGCGCCGCCGCGGTAGCGCTCGAACGAGAACTTCACGTCCTCGGCCGTGAGCGGATCGCCGTTGTGGAACCTGACGCCCTTGCGCAGGACGAAGTCGTACGTCATGCCGTCCTTCGACGTCGTCCACGACTCCGCGAGGCTCGGCGCCATCGGCTGCCCGGGCATCGGCTTCACGAGGGCGTCGTGGAGCGCGTACAGGATCATGAACGGCGTGATGACGGACGGCGTCTCGGCGGGATCGAACCAGGTGGGCGCGAGCGTGACGTGGACCGCCCACGTCAGCTGGCCTTCCGGTGCGGCCGCGGCGGGCGCGACGGCGAGCAGGAGCAGCGCGATCGCGACGCAGACGACGACGGGGCTGCTACGGGTCAACAACCCGCAGCCCGGATAACCGGCGACGTCCAGCTCGGGAAGCGCGCGACCGTCCAACATCGCGTCTCACGTCTTAACACGTCGCGTGTGTTTCTGCGCGGACTACGTGCCGCATGACGCGGAGTGATACGAGGTGATCTTGTCGTATCATCCCCGGCATCCGCTGGACGTGTCGCATCGAGGGCGGCATCCGACGCGGGAACCTGACACACACGGGAGGCTGCACATGAATCATGCGCGTGCCTGGGTCGCCACGATTCTCCTCGCTCTGATGGCCGGGGTCGTGACGACACCCGCGGTGGCGCAGACGCGGTTCGTCTTCGCCAACGAGAGCCCGTACGACACGATGGATCCGCACGCCGCCTTCGACGTGGGGCGCGTGGCCGTGCGGCTGAACCTCTACGACGGGCTCTACCGCTGGCTCGACAATCCCGCCGTCCTCCAGCCCTGGCTCGCCGAAAGTCACACCGTGTCGGCGGACGGGCTGACCTACACCTTCAAGCTGCGGCACGGCGCCAAGTTCCACGACGGCACGGAGATCACCGCCGAGGACGTGCGCTACAGCATGGAGCGCATCCTCGCCCTCAAGAAGGGCGCGGCGTCCCTCCTCGCCACCATGGTCGCGCCCGGCACCACCAAGGCCCTCGACAAGTACACGGTCCAGTTCGCCCTCACCAAGCCCGCCTCGATCTTCATGGCCGTGATGCCCGAGATTCACGTCGTGAACATGGCCCTGCTCAAGAAGCACGAGAAAGACGGCGACTGGGGCGCGGCGTGGCTGACCGGCAACGACGCGGGCTCCGGCTCCTACGCCATGACGCGCTATGACCCCGCCGTGGGCTTTACGGCCAAGCGCTTCGCGGGCCACTTCATGCCGTGGGGCGCGAAGTACATCGACGAGATCGAGTTCCGGCTGGTCAAGGAAGACAACACGCGCGTGCTCGGCATGATCAAGGGCGATTACCAGGGCACGGGCGGCTACCTGCCCAACGATCAGGTGAAGCGTCTGCGCGAGGCCGCGAACGTGAAGATCGTCGAGGCCGAGTCGATGCGCATCATGATGTTCCAGATCAACAACCAGCGCGCGCCCCTCACCGACGTCAACGTGCGGCGCGCCATCAGCTACGCCTTCGACTACGACGGCTTCAACAAGGAGATCCTCGGAGGGACCGTCGAGCGCAACCCGGTGCCCATCCCCAACAACCTCTGGGGCGTGCCGCGGGATGTGAAGGGCTACACCTACGACATCGACAAGGCCAAGGCGGCGCTGGCCAAGGCCAAGTTGAAAGTGGACCGCCCGATCACCGTGGGTTACCTGCAGGGCTTCAGCCAGACCGAGCAGGCGGCCACCGTCATGGCCAACGGGCTCCGCAAGGCCGGCGTCGAGACCAAGCTGGTGAGCGAGCTGTGGCCGACCATGGTCGAGCGCATGAAGAAGCCCGAGACCTCGCCCGATCTGGTCGTCTACTGGATCAGCACCTACTACGCCGATCCGAACAACTGGATCGGCGAGATGTTCCACTCCGGCCAGTGGGGCACGTTCAAGGCCTCCAGCTTCTACAAGAACCCGAAAGTCGACGAGCTGCTCGACGTCGCCCTCCGGTCCACGGACCACAAGGTGCGCGAGAAGGCGTACCAGGACGCGGCGCGTATCGTCGTCGACGAAGCGGCCGGCGTATGGATCTACAACACCAAGTACTTCGGACCCTGGGCCAAGAACCTGGAGGGCATCCGCTTCAGCCCCATCGGCAACGGCCAGGAGATCCGCTGGGTCTATTACGCGAAGTAGCCGCGAGAGACGGTGAAGCGTGAGGCTCCTGGCTCTCGCGCTTCACCGTCTCGCGTGGTTCGTCCCCACGCTGCTCGGACTGCTCGCCGTCACCTTCGTGATCTCGCGCGTCGTCCCCGCCGACCCCGTGGCCCTGGTGGCGGGCGAGACAGCCTCGCCCGCGCAGGTGAGCGCGCTCCGCCACCAGCTCGGCTACGACCGTGCCCTGCCCGTGCAGTTCGTCAGCTACGTCTGGCATCTCGTGCAGGGCGATCTCGGCACCAGCCTTTACACCACGCGCCCCATCGCCGACGACCTGGCCAGCCGCCTCCCCGCGACGATCGAGCTCACGCTGGTGGCCATGGTCGTCTCCGTGGTGATCGGCATTCCCCTCGGCGTACTCTCCGCCGTCTGGCGCAACTCCGTCCTCGACCACGGGCTGCGCGTGATCACGGTATCCGGCCTCGCCATCGCCAGCTTCTGGCTCGGCATCATGCTCCAGCTTCTCTTCGCCATGCGCCTCGGCTGGACGCCGCTCAACGGCCGTCTCCAGGGCTTCCCACCGCGCGGACTCACCGGGCTCTTCCTTGTCGACGCCTTGCTGACGTGGGACTGGACGGCCTTCGCCGCCGCGCTCCGGTACCTTGCCCTGCCTGCGGCCACGCTGGCCATCCCCGCGCTGGCCACCCTGGTGCGCTTCACGCGGGCCGGCGTGCTGGATGTCATGCAGTCGAACTTCGTCCTGTACGAGCGCGCCATGGGCATGCCGGACTCCGTGATCGTGTGGAAATACATCCTGCGCAACGCGCTGACCTCCACGGTGACGCAGATCGGCCTGCTCTTCGGCATCCTCCTCGCCGGCGCGGTGGTGACGGAGACGGTGTTCGACTGGCCCGGCATCGGCAGCTATGCGGTGAGCTCGATCATCCGCTCGGACTACAACGCAGTGATGGGCTTCACGGTGTGGGCGGGCACCATCTTTATCGTGGTCAACCTCGTGGTGGACGTCGCCCACACGCTCATCGACCCGCGCGAGCGCGCGTCGTGAGCGCCGCCTGGCTCGTGCTCTCCCGGCTCGGGCGCGACCGCTCCGCGCTACTCGGGCTCGTGCTCATCGCCGGTCTGGTCTTCGCGGCCGTCTTCGCGCCCCTGCTCGCCACCCATCCCGACGACGTCTTCGAGCTGCACCCCGCCCAGCGCCTCCGGCCGCCGAGCGGCGACGCCTGGTTCGGCACCGACCGGATGGGCAGCGACATCTACAGCCGGCTCCTCTACGGCGCGCGCATCACCATTCTCATCGGGGTCATCGCCGTCGGAGCCTCGCTCATCGTCGGCGTGCCCGTGGGCCTCGTGGCCGGCCACTACCACGGCTGGTTCAGCGATCTCCTCATGCGCGTCTCGGACGTCTTCCTGGCCGTACCCCAGGTCGTGCTCGCCATCGCCATCGCCCAGACCCTCGGCCCCTCGCTGCCCAACGTGATCCTGGCCCTCTCCGTCACCTACTGGCCGTGGTTCGCGCGCGTCGTCTACGCGGAGACGCGCACGCTCCAGAAGGAAGTGTTCATCGAGTCGACCGCGGCCCTCGGCGCCTCGCCCCTGCGCCTCACCGCCCTGCACGTGCTGCCCAACATCGCTTCGCCGATCATCGTGCGCGCGTCGATCGGCATGGGCTTCACCATCCTGACCGCGGCCGCCCTCGGCTTCCTCGGCCTCGGACCGCCGCCGCCCACGCCGGAGTGGGGCCGCACCATCGCGGAGTCGCGCGAGTTCCTGCCCGGCGCGTGGTGGTACGCGGCGGCGCCGGGATTCGCGATCTTCCTCACCGTCATGGGCTTCAACCTGCTCGGTGACGGACTGCGCGACGTGCTCGATCCGCGTCTGCGCCGCGGCCGGAGTGCCCGTGATGGCTGAGCTGCTCTCCGTGCGCCGCCTCGAGGTGAGCTTCGTCACCGAGCAGGGCGTGGCGCGCGTGCTCGACCGGATCAGCCTCGACATCGCCCCCGGGGAAGTCGTCGGGCTCGTGGGCGAGAGCGGCTGCGGCAAGACCACGCTGGCCCGCGCGATCCTCGGCATTCTTCCCGCCGCCGGGCAGATCCACGGCGGCGAGATCGTCCTCAAGGGCCGCGACCTGCTGCGCGAGGATCCCGGCGTCATCAACGACCACGTGCGCGGCCGGGCCATCACCTTCATCCCGCAAGACCCGTTCAGCTCGTTCAATCCGCTGTTCTCCGTGGGTACGCAGATCATGGACCTGATGAAGTGGAAGTCGCCGCGGCGCGCGCGTGGAAATGAATCGACGCGCACGGGATCGACCCTCTGGCCCGCGCTCCTGCGCGGCTACCCACGCGCGCGCCACCGCGCCGACCTCGCGGCGGTGCTCGACGTCGTGCGCGGCGTGCAGATCCCGGAGCCCGCGCAGGCACTCGGGCGCTTGCCCCATGAGTTCTCGGGCGGTCAGCGCCAACGCCTCATGATCGCCATGGCGCTCCTGCCCAGCCCCGACCTGATCATCGCGGACGAGCCCACGACGGCGCTGGACGTGACCATCCAGGCGCAAATCTTGAGATTGCTCCGCCAGCTCGTGAAGGACCGCGGCGTGTCGGTGCTCTTCACCACGCACGACCTCGGCGTCGCGCACGAGATCTGTGACCGGATCGTGGTGATGTACGCCGGCCAGGAGATGGAAGCAGCACCGACCGACGCCTTCTTCCGCCGGCCCGCGCACCCCTACACGCGCCGCCTCCTCGACAGCCTGCCCAGCCCCGACGCCGAGATTCGCGATATCCCGGGCGAAGTCCCGAGCCTGATCGATCCCCCGTCGGGCTGCCGCTTCCACCCGCGGTGCGACGACGCGACGGCGGAGTGCCACACGAGCCTCCCGCCCGCGCGCGCCGTCGGCGACGAGCACGACGTGCGCTGCCACCATCCCCTCGACGCCCCCGTGGAGACCGGCGCGTGAGCCGGACCGCCGCGCGCGCGCCACTGCTCGAGGTCGTCGATCTCGTCCGGCACTTTCCCGTGCGCAACGCGTTCGGACGGCGGACGGGCTGGCTGCGCGCGGTGGACGGCGTGACCCTCTCCGTGTGGCCGGGGGAGACGCTCGGTCTCGTCGGCGAGAGCGGCTGCGGCAAGACCACCTTCGGCAAGACCGTGATGGGCATCCACGCACCCACGGCCGGCGAGATCCGCTTCCTCGGCCGGGAGATCGGCCGGCTGCCGAAGGGCGAGCGCCGCAGAATCGCCAAGGATCTCCAGTACGTCTACCAGGACCCCGGCGCGTCGCTCGACCCGCGCTGGAAGATCGTCCACTCGCTGCACGAGCCGCTCATCATCCACACGCGGCTGGGGCGCGCCGAGCGCGAGGCCGAGGTGCAGGCCATTCTGCGCGCCGTGGGCCTGCGCGACACGCACCTCCATCTCTACCCGCACGAGCTGAGCGGCGGCCAGCAGCGGCGCGTGGGCCTCGCGCGCATCCTGACGCTCCGGCCTCGCCTGGTCATCCTCGACGAGCCGACGTCGGGCCTCGACGTCTCCGTGCAAGCGAGCGTGCTCAAGCTCTTCCGCCAGCTCCAGTCCGAGTTCGCGTTGACGTACCTCTTCATCTCGCACGACCTCGCGGTGGTGCGCACGATGTGCCAGCGCCTCGCCGTGATGTACCTGGGCAAGATCGTCGAGCTGGGCGAGACGCGCGCCGTGTTCGCGGGGCCGCGGCACCCGTACACGCAGTCGCTGCTCGCCGCGGTCCCGCGCATCGGCGGGCCCCGCGTGACGCAGGAGTTCGCGCTCGAAGGCGAGCCGCCGAACCCGCGCGACGTGCCGAGCGGCTGCCGGTTCCGGACGCGCTGCCCGCTCGCGAAAGACATCTGCGCGGCCGAGGAACCACCGCTGCGCGACGTGGGCGGCCGACACGTCGCCTGCCACTTCGCGTGACGAGCTTGTGATAACGTTCGGCCCCCGGAGGCGTACCGTGCACATCGGGGTGGACATCGGCGGCACCTTCACCGACATCGTGGCCCTCGACGGTGACGGCCGTCTTACTCTCGCGAAGGTTCCGAGCACGCCGAAGAATCTGCTGGAGGGGATCGGCGCCGCCGTCCAGCGCGTGCTGCAGCTCGCGAATGCCACGCCGGCCACCGTCGAACGCTTCATCCACGGCACCACCGTCGCCACCAACGCCATCCTCGAGCAGAAGGGCGCGATGACCGCCATCCTCGCCACCGAGGGGTTCGAGGACGTGCTGGAGCTGGGGCGGCAGAAGCGCTCGCGGATGTACGACCTCGACATGGACCCGGAGACACCGACGTTCCTCGCCCCGCGTCGGCAGCGCATCGGCATCCCCGAGCGGCTCGACGCGCGCGGCCACGTGCTCACGCCGCTCGACGAGAACCAGGTGCGCGCGGCCGTCACCAGGCTGCGCGCGCAGGGCGTGCAGGCCATCGCGGTGTGCTATCTCTTCTCGTTCGTGAACCCGGCGCACGAGCGGCGCACGCGCGAGCTCGTCAAGGAGGTCGCGCCGGATATCAGCGTGTCGCTCTCGTGCGAGGTCGATCCGACCTTCCGCGAGTACGAGCGCACGTGCGTCACCGCGTTCGACGCCTACCTCGGCCCCGTGGTGAAGCGCTACCTCTCGGGTCTGACGGACACGCTGCGCGCGGCCGGCGTGAGCGCGGTGCCGCTCATCATGCGCTCGCGCGGCGGGATCGTCTCCGCGGCGCTCGCGGCCGAGCAGCCGGTGACACTGTTTCTCTCGGGCCCCGCGGGCGGCGTGATCGGTGCGGCCTTCGCGGCCGAGCGCTCGGGCGTGCGCGACTTC
>JBGOTH010000083.1:0-8978 GCA_041476345.1 Methylomirabilia bacterium | reverse complement strand
TCACGCGCAACCGCTCCATATAGAGGTAGATGACGGGCGTCGTGTAGAGCGTCAGCAGCTGGCTCAACATCAACCCGCCGACCACCGTGACGCCGAGCGGGCGCCGAAGCTCCGAGCCGGTGCCCGTCCCCAGCGCGAGCGGCAACGCGCCGAGCAGTGCCGCCATCGTCGTCATCAGGATCGGCCGGAAGCGCCGCAGGCACGCGCCGTAGACCGCGTCGTGCGCCGAGAACCCATGGTTCCGCTCCAGGTCGAGCGCGACGTCGATGACCATGATGGCGTTCTTCTTCACGAGGCCGATGAGGAGGATGATGCCGATGATCGTGATCACCGAGAGGTCCATGCCGCAGAGGAGCAGCGCGAGGAGCGCGCCCACGCCCGCGGACGGCAGGGTGGAGAGAATCGTGAAGGGGTGGATGAAGCTCTCGTACAGGATGCCGAGGACGAGGTAGACGGCGGTCAGCGCCGCGAGGATCAGGAGCGGCTGGTTCGCGAGCGCCGACTGGAAGGCCTGCGCCGTGCCCGTGAACCGCCCGTTGATGTTCGTCGGGAAGCTCATCTTTCGCTCCGCCGCGTCGATGGCCTTGACCGCGTCGCCGAGCGCCACGTTGGGCGCCAGGTTGAAGAAGACGGTCACCGACGGGAAGAGCCCCTGATGGTTCACCTGGATCGGGCCCGTACCCGTCCGGAACTGCGTCACGGCGGCGAGGGGCACGATGGCGCCCGTCCTCGACCGCACGTAGATGTTCGAGATCGCGTCGGGACGCTCCCAGTATTGCGGCTCGAGCTCCATCACCACGTGGTACTGGTTCAGCGACGAGTAGATGGTCGAGACCTGGCGCTGCCCGAACGCGTCGTAGAGCGTCTCGTCGATCATGCGCGTGCTCACGCCGAGGCGCGTCGCGGTGGCGCGATCGATCGTGACCGGCACCTCGAGGCCGCGGTTCTGCTGGTCGCTGCTGATGTCACGCAGCTCGGGCATCGCTCGCATGGCGAGGACCAGCCGCGGGGCCCACAGGTTCAGCTGCTCGAGATCGTCGCTCTGCAGCGTGAACTGGTACTGGGCATTGGAGATGCGCCCCCCCATGCGCACGTCCTGCACGGCCTGAAGGAACAGCGTGGCCCCCGGCACTTGCGCAAGCTTCGGTCTGAGGCGCGTGATCACCTGGTCCGCGGTGACCGTGCGCTCGGTGCGGGGCTTCAGCGAGATGAATCCGCGCCCGGTGTTCGCGGTGGTCCCGCGCCCGCCGCCGCCGCCCGTGAAGAGCGTGACGGTGTCGATGGCGGGATCGGCCTCGAGGATCGCCGCGTAGCGCCGCATCTTGTCCTGGATCGCCTCGAAGGAGACGTCCTGCTGGGCCACGATGTTCGCGGCGAGCCGCCCGTTGTCCTGCTGCGGGAAGAAGCCCTTCGGGATCACCCTGAAGAGGTAGATGTTGACCGCGAACGTGGCGAGGAACACGGCCATCGTGATCGCGGGATGCCGCATGGCGACGGTCAGGGTGCGGCCGTACGCGTTCGTGAGCGCCGTGAAGATCCGCTCGCCGAGGCCGGCGAGACGGCCGCGCTGCTCCTCGGCGCGGGGCTTCAGCAGCAGCGCGCACATCATCGGCGTGGTCGTGAGCGAGATGACGAGCGAGATGAGGACCGCGACGGAGAGGACGACCGCGAACTCGCGGAAGAGCCGCCCCACGATGCCGCCCATCAACAAGATCGGAATGAAGACGGCGACGAGCGAGACGCTCATGGTGAGCACGGTGAAGCCGATCTCCTTCGCGCCCATGAGCGTCGCCTCGAGCACCGACATGCCCTGCTCGAGATGGCGCATGACGTTTTCCACGACCACGATGGCGTCGTCGACGACGAAGCCCGTGGCCACGGTGAGCGCCATCAACGAGAGGTTGTCGATGCTGTACCCCACCAGGTACATCACCGAAAAGGTCCCGATGAGGGAGACGGGCACCACCACGCCCGGGATGATCGTGGCGCGCACGTTGCGGAGGAACAGGAAGACGACGAGCACCACGAGCGCGATGGAGATCAAGAGCGACTCTTCCACGTCTCTGACCGACGCGCGGATCGTCATCGTCTGATCGAGAACCACCTTGAGGGAGATCTCGGCGGGGACCAGCGCGCGCAGGTACGGCAGCTCGGCCCGAATCCGGTCGACGGCGTCGATGATGTTGATGCCCGGCTGTCGGAAGATCACGAGGACGACGGCCGTCTTGCCGTCCGATACGGCCCCCGCGCGCAGGTCCTCGACATCCGCGCGCACCTGGGCGACGTCGGTCAGCCGCACGGGCGCGCCGTTCCGCATCGCGACGATCAGCGGCTCGTAGAGCGCGGCATCCCGCAGCTGGTCCGTCGTGTTGATCTCCCAGGTCCGGCCCCCGTCGTCGAGCTGCCCCTTGGGGCTGTTGACGTTGGCGTTCGCCAGGCTCTGCCGGATTTCGTCCAGACCGATGCCGTAGCGCGCGAGCGCCATCGGATTCAGCTCGACGCGCACCGCGGGCAGCGAGCTGCCGCCGACGAAGATCCGCCCCACGCCTTCGAGCTGCGCGATCTTCTGTTGCAGGATCGTGGAGGCGACGTCGTACATGCGTCCCTTGCTCACGCTGGTCGACGTCAGCGCGAGGATCATGATCGGCGCATCCGCCGGGTTCAGCTTCTGGTACGTGGGCAGATTCGGCAGGTTCGACGGCAGCTGACCTCGGGCGGCGGCGATCGCGCCTTGCACGTCGCGCGCGGCGCCGTTGATGTCCCGCGCGAGGTCGAACTGCAGCGCGATGGTCGTGGCGCCGAGAAAGCTGACCGACGTCATCTCCGTGATTCCCGCGATACGCCCGAACTGCCGTTCGAGCGGCGTGGCGACGGCGGACGCCATCGTTTCCGGACCGGCCCCCGGCAGGCCGGTGACGACGGAGATCGTCGGGAAATCGACCTGGGGCAGCGGCGCGACCGGGAGCAGGCGGAACGAGATGATGCCGGCGATCACGAGGGCGAGGGTGAGGAGCGTCGTCCCCACGGGCCGTCGAACGAAGGGGCTGGAAAGGCTCACGGCGCCGTCACCGGCTGGGCCGCGGGAACGCGCGCGGGCACGCGGCGCCGCGCGAGGCGTGCGGCGAGGCGATCGAACCACAGATAGATCACCGGGGTGGTGTAGAGCGTCAGGACCTGGCTCACGATGAGGCCGCCGACGATGGCGACGCCCAGCGGCTCCCGCAGCTCGGAGCCGACCCCGCGGCCGAACGCGAGCGGGACGCCGCCGAGGAGCGCGGCCATCGTCGTCATCAGGATCGGGCGGAACCGCAGGAGGCACGCCTGCTCGATCGCCTCGCGCGCCGGGCGCCCGTGCGTGCGCTGCGCGTCGAGGGCGAAGTCGATCATCATGATGGCGTTCTTCATGACGATACCGATCAGGAGAATGATCCCGATCAGCGCGATGACGGAGAGGTCGAGGCGTACGAGGAGCAGCGCCAGCAGCGCGCCCACGCCCGCCGACGGCAGCGTCGACAGGATCGTGATCGGGTGGACCCAGCTTTCGTAGAGCACGCCGAGCACGATGTACACGGTGACGATGGCGGCGAGGATCAGCAGGCCCTGGTTGGCCAGCGACGCCTGGAAGGCGCGCGCCGCGCCCTGGAAATCCGTCTTGATGCTCGGGGGCAGGTTGATCTCGCGCGTGACGCGGCCGATCTCCTGCACGGCGGCGCCCAGCGAGACGCCGGGGGCGAGGTTGAAGGAGACGGTGACGACGGGGAATTGTCCCTGGTGACTCACGGCGAGCGAGGTCGCGGCCTGCTCCACGGTGGCGAGCGTCGAGAGCGGGACCTGACCGCCCGCGGCCGACTTCAGGTACACGCGATTCAGCACCGACGGATCGACGCGGAACTCCGGCAGCACCTCGAGCACCACGCGGTACTGGTTCAGCTGCGTGAAGACGGTGGAGATCTGGCGCTGGCCGAACGCGTTGTAGAGCGCGTCGTCGATCATCTGCGGCGTGATGCCGAGGCGGGATGCGGTCGCGCGGTCGATCTGCACGGTCGCCTGCAGGCCCTGGTCGAGCTGGTCGGTAGCGACGTCCCGCAGCTCGGGGAGCTCGCGGAGGCGCTCGAGGAATTTCGGCGCCCACGCGCGCAGCTCGGCCTCGTCCGGGTCCTCGAGGCTGTACTGGTATTGCGTGCGGCTCACGCGGTTCTCGACCGTGAGGTCCTGGACCGGCTGCAGGTACAGCGTGATGCCGTTGACCTGGGCCAGGGCGGGCCGTAGGCGGTCGATGACGGCGCTCACGCTCTCGCCGCGCTCGTCGAGCGGCTTCAGGGTGATCTGGATGCGGCCGCTGTTGAGCGTCGAGTTCGTGCCGTCGATCCCGATGAACGACGAGAGGCTCAGGACGGCCGGGTCCGCGAGGATGACGCGCCCGAGCGCGCGCTGGCGCAGCGCCATCGCGTCGAACGAGATGCTCTGCGGCGCCTCGGAGATCCCGAGGATGACGCCCGTGTCCTGGACGGGGAAGAGTCCCTTCGGCACGACGACGTACAGCGCGAAGGTGAGCGCCAGCGTGCCGAGCGCGACCATCAGGGTGGCGGTCTGGTGCCTGAGCACCCAGCGCAGCGTGCGTCCGTAGAACGCGACGAGCCCGTCGAACGTCCGCTCGGCCGCGCGCGAGAACCGGCCCGGGCGGTGCTCGCTCACGGGCTTCAGGAGCTTGGCGCACATCATCGGGGTCAGCGTCAGCGCCACCACGGCGGACACGAGGATGGCGGCGGAGAGCGTCAGGGCGAACTCGCGGAAGAGCCGCCCCACGATGTCGCCCATGAAGAGCAGGGGAATGAGCACCGCGATCAGGGACACCGTCAACGACAGGATGGTGAAGCCGATCTGTGCGGCGCCGACGAACGCCGCCTCCAGCGGCGGCTTGCCCTCCTCGATGTAGCGGCTGATGTTCTCGATCATCACGACCGCGTCGTCCACGACGAAGCCGGTGGAGATGGTGAGCGCCATCAGCGACAGGTTGTTGAGGCTGAAGCCGAGGCCGTACATCACCGCGAACGTGCCGACGATCGACACCGGCACCGTGATCCCGGGAATGAACGTCGCTGCCGCGCTTCTGAGAAACACGAAGATGACGAGCACGACGAGGACGACGGCGAGCATCAGCTCGAACTGCACGTCGTGCACCGAGGCGCGGATGGTCGTGGTGCGGTCGGTCAGCACGGTGACGCTGACCGCCGACGGCAGCGCGCTCTGGAGCTGCGGCAGGAGCCGCTTGACGCGGTCGACCACCTCGATGAGGTTGGCGCCCGGCTGCCGCTGGATGTTCACGATGATGGCCGGCTGATCGCCCATCCACGCCGCCTGCCGGTCGTTCTCGGCGCCGTCGATCACCTCCGCGACATCCGACAGCAGGACGGGCGCGTTGTTGCGGAAGGCGATGACGAGAGCCTTGTACTGATGGCTCTGCTGGATCTGGTCATTGGCCGCGATGGTGAACGACTGGAACGGTCCGTCCAGGCTGCCCTTCGCCTGATTCACGTTCGCGGACGCGACGGCGAGGCGGACGTCGTCCATCGTGAGGCCGTTGCCGGCGAGCCGCGCCGGATTGACCTGGATCCGCACCGCCGGTTTCTGCCCGCCCGACAGTGTCACGAGGCCCACGCCGGGCAGCTGCGCGATCTTCTGCACGAGCCGGGTGTCGGCGAGATCCTCCACGACCGTCAATGACAGCGACGACGACGTGAGGCCGAGCGTCAGCACGGGCGCGTCGGCCGGATTGACCTTGCTGTACACGGGCGGATTCGGCAGATCGCGAGGCAAGAACGTGGCGGCGGCGTTGATCGCGGCCTGCACCTGCTGTTCCGCGATGTCGATGGACAGCGCCAGGTCGAACTGCAGCGTCACGATCGAGCTGCCGCTCGAGCTGGTCGACGTCATCTGCTTCAGGCCCGGAAGCTGGCCGAATTGCCGCTCGAGCGGCGCGGTCACGCCCGATGCCATGACGTCGGGACTCGCCCCGGGGTAGAAGGTGACGATCTGAATGATCGGGTAGTCGACTTGCGGCAGCGCCGCGACGGGCAGCTGGCGGTAGGCGACGACGCCGGCCAGCACGATCGCCGCGGTCAGGAGCGACGTCGCGACCGGCCGGAGGATGAACGGGCGGGAGAGGTTCACGCGCCCGGTCGAGGCGCGGGCGGCGCCTTTGGCGGGCGCACCGTGGACTCGACGCGAGCGCCGTCCTGGACTTTCTCGGCGCCGTCCACGATGAGCGCCTCGCCGGTGGCGACGCCGCCCTTGACCGATACGGTTCCGGCCTCGCTCGGCCCGAGCTGCAGGCGGCGCATCTGCACGACCTTGTCCTTCACCACGTAGGCGAACGCGCCCTGCGGGCCGCGCTGGATCGCCTCGGCCGGCGCGAGCAGCGTGTCGTGCAGCACGTCGATGAGCACGCGCGCGTTCACGAACTGGTTCGGATAGAGCGCGCCGTCCCTGTTCGCGAACGCAGCCTTCAGACGCACGGTGCCCGTGGCGGGATCGATCTGGTTGTCGATCGCGGCCAGCGTTCCCGTCGCGACCTTGGTGCGCCCTTCACGATCGTACGCATCCACGGGGACGGCCGTGCCCGATCGGAAGCGACGCAGCAGCACGGGAAGGCTGTCCTCGGGCACGCTGAACACGAGCGCGATCGGCTCCAGCTGGGTGACGACCACCAGGCCGCCCGGATCCGACGCCTTGACGACGTTACCGGCATCCACCAGCCGGAGGCCGACGCGGCCGGTGATGGGCGACGTGATGCGGCAGTACGTGAGCTGCAGCTTGATCGCGTCGATGCTGCCGGCGTTCATCTTCATGGTCGCTTCGGCCTGGTTGACGACCATCTGCTGCGTGTCGAGTTGTTGCCGGGCGATCATCTCCTGGCCGGCCAGCCGCTGATAGCGCTCGAGGTCGATGCGCGCGTTCGCGAGGTTGGCCTGGTCGCGCGCGAGCTGGCCCTCAGCCTGCGTGAGCTGCGCCTGGTACGGGCGGGGATCGATCTCGGCGAGCAGATCGCCGGCGCGGACGTTCTGGCCCTCCGTGAAGTGCGTCCGCATGAGCTGGCCGTCGACACGACTTTTCACCGTGACGGAGCTGATCGGTGTGACGGAGCCCAGCGCCGTGAGATACACGCTCAGATCACCGGTCCGAACCGGCGTGACGACGACCGGGACCGGCCGCCGCGCCGGCTGGCCCGCGGCACCCGCAGCCTTGGCCGACGGTGTCTTCGGCTGTCGGCCGTACGCGATCCAAGCGCCGACGCCGACCAGGCACACGAGGACGCCGAGGATGACCCAAATCCGCCCGCGAGACTTCTGCACGCAGCCCTCCTGAGACCTGAAAGACGCTGACTCCGATCGTATATTGCACCATGGGCCGGTCCCGAGCGGCAACTGGAGTAAAGTTGCGCCATGACGCAGATCACTCCTGCCGCACGCGCTGACCTCGCATCGACCGGCAAGCTCCGCGCCGGGATCAACTACGGGAATTTCATTCTCGCCACGAAGGATCCGGCCACGGGCGAGTCGAAGGGCGTGGCCATCGACCTGCTGAACGAGCTGGGCAAGCGGCTCGGCGTGCCTGTCGAGATCGTGGCCTACGACAAAGTGGGCGTCATGGTCGATGCGGCGCCGACCGGCGCCTGGGACATCGCGTTCCTCGGGTCCGAGCCGGCGCGCGAAACCGTCATCAGCTTCACGGCGGCGTACCTGGAGATCGAAGCGACGTATCTGGTGCCGTCCGGGTCGTCGTTGCGCGCGGCGGCGGAGGTCGATCGTGATGGCGTGCGGGTCGCCGCGCCGGCGAGGGGGAACTACGAGCTGTTCCTCAGCCGGAGCCTGAAACACGCCAAGCTGACGAGCGCGCCGAACGCGGACGCGGCCTTCGACCTCCTCGTCAAAGGGCAGGTGGACGCGCTCGCCGGGTTGAAGCAGGCGCTGATCGGGCTCGCCGCGAAGCTCCCCGGCTCTCGCATTCTCGACGGGAAATTCATGGGCGTGCAGCAGTCGATCGGCGTTCCGAAGGGCCGGGCCGCGGGCCTTGCGTACCTGCGCTCCGTCGTCGAGGACGCGAAGGCGTCCGGACTCGTCGCGCGGGCGATCGAAAAGACCGGCGCGCGCGGCGTTTCGGTCGCGCCGAAAGCGCCGGTTCACTAGCGGAAGGCGATGGGCTATTCGCTGGAAGGTAAGCTCGTCGTCGCCATTACGTCGCGCGCGCTCTTCGATCTCGACGAGGCGGATGCGGTGTATCGGAGTCTGGGTCTGGCGGCGTATCGCGAGTACCAGCGGATGCGCGAGAACGAGCCGTTGGCCCCCGGCACCGCGTTCCCACTGGTTCGGGCGCTCCTTGCGATCAACGTCCGCGCCGCGAAACGCCTGGTGGAGGTCTTCGTGCTCTCGCGGAACGACGCGGATTCCGGTGTCCGGATCCTCAACTCGGCGCGCCGTCACGGTGTCGACATCCGGCGAGCGGCGTTCACGGATGGGCGTGATCCCTGGAAGTACTTGGCACCGTTCCGATGCAACCTGTTCCTCTCGGCGGAACCCGAGGATGTCGAGAAGGCGCTCAGTATCCGCTTCCCGGCCGCGCTGATCCTGCCTCCCCCGTCGACGATCGAGGAGGACATCGAGGAAGTGCGGGTCGGGTTCGACGGAGACGCCGTGCTGTTCGACGACGAATCCGAGCGCGTGTTCCAGGAGCAGGGGCTCGAGGCCTTTCAACGCCGCGAAGAGGCATTGGCCGATGTCCCGATGAACCCGGGCCCCTTCGAACCTTTCCTTCGCGCGCTGCATGCGATCCAGGCGCATTTCGACGAGGCCGCGTCGCCGATCCGCACCGCGCTGGTGACGGCGCGTTCGGCGCCGGCCCACCTTCGCGTGATCAACACGCTGCGGGCGTGGAAGGTGAGGGTCGACGAATCCTTCTTTCTCGGCGGACTCGACAAGGCG
>JBGOTH010000082.1:0-9051 GCA_041476345.1 Methylomirabilia bacterium | reverse complement strand
TCGGCCAGGCGGTCGAGGCCCTGATTCCCGAGAGCTACCGCGGGGGTCACGTCCACCATCGCGAGCGCTACGTCGCCGATCCGCACACGCGGCCGATGGGCGCCGACCTCGAATTGTTCGCGCGGCGCAAGGACGGGACGGAGTTCCCCGTCGAGATCAGCCTGAGCCCGGTGGCGACGCCCGAGGGCTTGCTCGTGAGCGCCGCCATCCGTGACATCACCGGTCGCAAGCGCATCGAAGCGCAGGTCAGGACGCTGAACGAGGACCTCCAGCGGCGCGTCACGGAGCTCGCCGCGGTCAATCGTGAGCTGGAGGCCTTCAGCTATTCCGTGTCGCACGACCTGCGCGCCCCGCTCCGCAGCATCGACGGTTTCAGTCAGGCGTTGCTCGAGGAATACGACGCCAAGCTCGACGACCAGGGCCGCGACTATCTCAAGCGCGTCGGCGCCGCCGCCACGCGGATGGGCGAGCTCATCGACGACCTCCTGAACCTCTCGCGCGTCACGCGCCGGGAGATGCGCCGCGAGCCCGTCGATCTCACCGCGCTCGGCCGCGCGGCCGGTGTTGCGCTCGAACGCCTTCATCCCGAGCCCCGCGTCGCCTTCGACGTGCAGGAGGAGCTCGGCGCCCTAGGCGACGCGCATCTCCTCCGCATCGTGCTCGACAACCTGCTCGGCAACGCGTGGAAGTTTTCCTCCAAATCGCCGGGGCCGCGCGTGACGTTCGGCGTGACGAAGCCCGCGGCCGGCGGGCGCGCCTTCTTCGTGAGCGACAACGGCGTCGGGTTCGACATGGCGCACGCGGACAAGCTGTTCGGCGCGTTCCAGCGCCTGCACGCGATGCACGAGTTTCCCGGCACGGGTATCGGGCTCGCGACCGTGCAGCGGATCATCACGCGTCACGGGGGTCAGGTGTGGGCGGAGTCCGCGCCGGGCGTCGGGGCGACGTTCTATTTCACTCTCGAGGACGGGCAACCATGAAAGGTCTGGACACGATGATCCTGCTCGTCGAAGACAACCCCGACGACGAAGCCCTCACGCTGCGCGCGCTCCGCAAGGCGAACGTGGGCAACGACGTCGTCGTCGTCCGCGACGGCGCCGAGACGCTCGACTTTCTCTTCGGAACCGGCGCCCACGCCGGGCGCGACACGTCGGTGATGCCCCAGGTCGTGCTGCTGGACCTGAAGCTCCCGAAGATCGACGGCCTCGAGGTGCTGCGGCGTCTCCGCGCCGACGAGCGGACGAAAGTCCTGCCCATCGTCATCCTCACGTCGTCCGACGAAGAGCAGGACCGGATCCGCGGCTACGCGCTCGGCGCGAACAGCTACGTCAGGAAGCCGGTGGACTTCTCGCAGTTCGCGGAGGCGGTGCGCCAGCTGGGGCTCTACTGGCTCGTCCTGAATCAACCGCCGCCGCCGATGCGCTGATGGCCGACGAGCTCCGCGTCCTCGTCGTCGAGGACTCCGAGGACGACGCGGCGCTCGTCCTGCGGGAGCTCCGGCGAGCCGGCTGGCGTGTCGAGGCGGAGCGCGTCGAGACGGCGGAGGCGATGGCGGCTGCGCTCGCGGCGCGGCCGTGGGACCTGGTGCTCTCCGACTACGCGTTGCCGCGCTTCAGCGCTCCCGCCGCCCTCGCGCTTCTGCGTGCGACCGGCCTCGACATCCCTTTCATCATCGTGTCCGGCGCCGTCGGCGAAGAGGCGGCCGTGGCCGCGATGAGGGCGGGGGCGCACGACTACGTGATGAAGGACCACCTCGGACGGCTCGCCCCCGCCATCCAGCGCGAGCTCCGCGAGGCGCAGGGCCGTCGGGCGCTGGCGCGCGAGCGCGAGTTGTCCGCGCTGCTCGTCGAGGGCGCGAACGCGCTCATCGTCGGTATCGACGTCGCCGGCCGCGTCACCGCGTTCAATCGCGCGGCGGAGCTGCTCACCGGTCGCTACCGCGAGGATGTGGTGGGGTGCGACTGGTTCGACACGATGGTGCCTGCCGCACGCCGGGTCGAGCTCCGCGCGACCTACGAAGAGTTCCTCCACACCGGCGCGCCCGTCGAGCACGAAGGCGAGGTCCTCGCGGTGGACGGAGCATCGCGTTCAATCGCGTGGCGCTACAGCCTCGTGCGGTCGGAAACGACGGTGGTCGGCGTCGTGGCGTTCGGGATCGACGTCACCGAGCGCATTCGCGCGGAGACCGAACGTCAGGCGCTCACGCAGGCGGCCCGCCGCGGGGAGAAGCTGGCGGCGCTTGGGGCCCTCGCGGCCGGTCTCGCCCACGAGCTGAACAACCCGATCGGGATCATGTCGTCGCGCATCGAGGTCATGCTCCTCGAAGGCGCCGAGCTGCCCGGCGAGGTCCGCGAAGACCTGAAGGTGCTCCATCGCCAGACCCAGCGCGTGGCCCGTATCACGCAGGGGCTCTTGAGCTTCGCCCGCCGCTCGTCCGGCGCGCGCGCGCCGGTCGACCTCAACTACATCGTGCGCGAGACGCTCCTGCTCGTGGAGAGCCAGATCGCCAAGGCCGGCGTGCGCCTCAGCGTGGACCTGGCACCGGAGCTGCCCGCCGTCCTCGGGGATGCCGACACGCTCCAGCAGGTCGTCCTCAACCTCGTCACCAACGCGCGCGACGCGCTGGCGGGTGGCGGCACCATCGGGATCGCGACGCGCGTCCGCGCGCCCGCCACCATCGAGCTCGTCATCGCCGACACGGGGCCGGGAATCGCGCCCGAGGATCTCCCGCGCCTGTTCGATCCGTTCTTCACGACGAAGCCGGCGGGCACCGGGCTCGGCCTCTCGATCACGCACGGGATCGTCCACGAGCACAGCGGGACGATCGACGTCGACTCCGCGCCGGGGCAGGGCACGCGGTTCATCCTCACGTTCCCGGCGCTCGCGGCGCCGCTCTGAGCCGCCGCGTCGCCGATCATTCCCAGCGGAGCGCGTCGATCGGGTTCAGGCGCGAGGCCTTGCGCGCCGGGTAGAAGCCGAAGAACACCCCGACCGCGGCGGCGAAGAGGAAGGCGGGCAGGACGGCCCGGGCGTGGATCGGCGCCGGCCATCCCGCGAAGGACGCGATCGCCCAGGACGTGAGGACGCCGAGGAGGATTCCCGCGAGGCCGCCCGCGAGCGAGACGGCCACGGCCTCGATCAGGAACTGCGCCAGGATATCGCGCCGCCGCGCGCCGACGGCGCGGCGCAATCCGATCTCGCGGGTCCGCTCCGTGACGGACACCAGCATGATGTTCATGATGCCGATGCCGCCGACCACGAGCGACACCGATGCGACGGCCGCGAGCAGGAGGCTCAGGACGCGCGCCGACGCCTCCTGGCTCTCGACGATGTCCGAGAGGTTGCGGAGGGAGAAGTCATCGTCCTGTCCCGGCTGGAGACGATGCCGTTGGCGGAGCAGCCCCTGGATGTCCTGTTCCACACCCTTCATCGCGCCGGCGTCACGCACCTTGACGAGGATCGCGCCCACCGCATGCGCGTTGGCCTGGCTGGTGCCGAGCAGCTTCGTCTTCGCCGTGGAGATGGGCGCGACGATCGCGTCGTCCTGATCCTGGCCCTGCGTGGACTGGCCTTTCCGGTCGAGGACCCCGATCACGGTCAGGGGAACCTTGTTGACGCGAACGACCTGGCCCGTCGGATCGCCGCCACCGAACAAATTCTGCGCGACAGTCTGGCCGAGCAACACGACCTTCGTCGCACGATCGACGTCTTCCTGCGCGAGCGGGCGGCCGCTCGCCGTGGTCCAGTCCCGCGCGTCGAAGAAGCCCGGCGTCACGCCGAAGAGCGGCGTCGACCAGTTGGCGTTGCCCGCGACGACGTGGACGCCGCCCCGGACGACCGGCGCCGCGACCGCGATCGCCTCGATCTCGCGCTCCATCGCCCTGGCGTCGTCCTCGGTGATGGTGAGCTGGCTCCCCGTTCCAAGACGCACGCCCCCCGACGTGATCGATCCAGAGATCACGATGATGAGATTCGAGCCGAGGCTCTGGATCTGCTCCGCGACGCGCGTTTGCGCGCCCGACCCGACGGCCATCATGGTGACCACGGCGGCCACGCCGATGACGACGCCGAGCATCGTCAGGGCCGTGCGCGCCTTGTTGGACGCGAGGGCGGCGACGGCGAGCTGCGCGGTGCCCCGGACCTTCATCGCCCGGCCAGCGTCCGCGCGCCGGCCGCGAGGACCGTGCGGGCGTCGATAGGATCCGCGACCCGCTCGTCCTGGACCAGCTCGCCGTCGCGGAAGTGCAGGATGCGAGACGCGTAGCGGGCGATGTCCTCTTCGTGCGTCACGATCACGATCGTGATGCCGGTCCGGTTCAGCGCCTGCAGGATCGCCATGATCTCCACGCTCGTCCGGGTATCGAGATTGCCGGTGGGCTCGTCCGCCAGGAACAGGACGGGATCGTTGACGAGCGCACGGGCGATCGCCACGCGCTGCTGCTGGCCGCCCGAGAGCTGAGCGGGCCGGTGGTGAGCGCGCTTGCCGAGCCCCACCGCTTCGAGCTTGGCGAGCGCGCGCCGGCGTTGCTCGCCCGGCGCGGCGTCGCTGTAGATGAGCGGCAGCGCGACGTTGGCGAGGGCGCTCATCCGTGGCAGCAGGTTGAACTGCTGGAACACGAACCCGATCTTCGCGTTGCGAATCCGCGCGAGCGCGTCGTCGTCGAGCCGCGCCACGTCGTCCCCGGCGAGGAGATAGCGGCCCGCCGTCGGCGTATCGAGACAGCCGACGATGCTCATGAACGTCGACTTGCCGGAGCCCGACGGCCCCATGATGGCGACCAGCTGGTTGCCGTCGATCGTCACCGACACGCCGCGCAGCGCGTGAACGACGTGGTCGCCGAGCCGGTAGTCCTTCACGAGGCCTTGGGTTTCGATGACGGGCTCAGCCATTCACTCCGGGATATGTGCAGCTTGTGGACCATCCGGCGCTGCCGTGGAATCCATCACTTGCGGCGGCCCGGAGGTGCTGCGTAGGGCACGGATGGGGTGCGCACGCCTCATCTGGGGCGCGGCGGCCCCGCGATCGACACGTTGGTGCTACCGTGGAGCCCGCATGATCGGATGGTCGTGGAAGCTCGGCCGGGTGGCGGGGATCGACGTCTACATGCACGGGACGTTTTTGATCCTGCTTGCCTGGGTGGGCATGAGTCACTACCTCCAGCGTCACCGCCTGGCCGACGCCGGCGCGGGCATCGTGTTCATTCTCGCGCTCTTTGCCATCATCGTGCTCCACGAGCTCGGGCACGCGTTGACGGCGCGGCGTTTCGGTATCCGCACGCGCGACATCACGCTCCTGCCTATCGGTGGCGTCGCGCGGCTGGAGCGGATGCCCGATGACCCGAAACAGGAGCTGCTCGTCGCGCTCGCGGGCCCGGCGGTCAACGTGGTGCTGGCGGCGCTGCTGTTCGGCGTCGTGACGCCGACGGCGTGGCACGAGGTACGGTGGGTCGGCGGCGACTTCCTGTGGAAGCTGATGTGGGTGAACGTCACCCTCGCCGTCTTCAATCTCATCCCGGCCTTTCCGATGGACGGCGGGCGCGCGCTGCGAGCGGTGCTCGCCATGCGGATGGACTACGTGCGGGCCACCCAGATCGCGGCCCACATCGGGCAGGGCGTCGCGCTCGTGTTCGGTCTCATCGGGCTCTTCAGCAATCCGTTTCTGGTCTTCGTCGCGCTGTTCGTGTGGATGGGCGCGGCGGCCGAGGCGAGCATGACGCAGATGAAGTCGGCCCTCGGTGGTCTCCCGGTGAGCCGCGTGATGATCACGCACTTCGAGACGCTGACGGCCTCCGATACCTTGCAGCGCGCGTTCGCGCACGTGCTCGCGGGCTTCCAGCACGATTTTCCCGTCGTCGAAGCCGGACGGGTGGTCGGCGTGCTGACGCGCGCCAACTTGATGAAGGGTCTGACGCAGAAGGGCGCGGCCGCGCCGGTCGCGGCCGCCATGACGTCGCACTTCGACAGCGTCGAGCCCGCGGAGATGCTGGAGGGGGCCGTTCAGCGCCTGCAGGCCTCGGGCTGTCCGGCCCTGCCGGTCGTGCGCGACGGTGTGCTCGTCGGCATGCTGACGATGGAGAACGTGGGCGAGTTCCTGATGATCCAGTCGGCACTGCGCGGCGGCGAAGCCCCGCGCCGCGTTCCTACCGCAGCGACGACAGGTACGCGGTCAGTGTCCGCACCTCCGCCTCGCTGAGCTGGAGCCGCGGCATGTGTGCGGTCGGTTTCTGCGAAGCGGGATCGCGCAACCACTGCGCGATCCACGTCTCGGAATGCTTGCGGCCCACCAGAGACAAATCCGGGCCGATCGGCGTCCCGTACTTTTCCACGGTGTGGCATCCGTAGCACCCCTGGCTGGTAAAGACCTGCTTGCCCTCGGCCACGGGGCCGGGCCCCTGGGCGAGCGCGGGCGCGGTGGCGATGGTCATGACGAGCGCGAGCAGGGGAATGACGATTTTCATGTGACGATTCCTTTCATCGAGTGCCCTCAGAAGCAGCGGCGCTGCGGCCTCACCTGGGACAGTATCGCCTCCATTGTACTGCCTCACTGACGACCCGGGTCGCCGCTAAGTGTCCGAGTTCACGTCTGTGAGCGACTGGCATCGGGCGCGCACAGTCCGATCAAGGCGATCCGTGCGCAGGAGGATGATCCGATGAAGCAGACGATCAGACCGACCGACAAAGGGCTTTCCACGGCGTTCACGCGCCGGCTCGACGAGATGGAGCGGCAATCCCGCGACACCCTGGCGGTCAGTGAGGCGGAGCTCGCGACGCTGGGCGCCCGGGAGCCGAGTGAGCCGGAAGACGATTCGGCGAGGATGGCGGCGACCACCGTTCTCTCCGAGGTGCTTGCGCGCGAGCGGAAGGCGCTCGAAGAGATCACCGCCGCGCGCGCTCGGCTCGTCGCGGGCACGTTCGGCATATGCGAACGGTGCGGCGGAGCGATCAAGCGCTCCCGCCTCGAGGCGCTGCCGACCGCACGCGACTGCGTGAGGTGCCAGCGCCAAGTCGAACGGGTGAGGTGAGCGGAAGCGCCTATACTTTGTCCGATGGCTGAGGCGCGCATCCTCATCGTCGACGATGAGCCGGACATGGTCGAGAACCTCACGCGCCTTCTGCGGCGTGAGGGTTACCGTTGCCTGCCGGCGACGGACGCGAAGAAGGCGCTCGACCTCCTCGAGGCGCAGCGCCCGGACCTCCTGCTCACCGATCTCAAGATGCCGGGGATGGACGGGATCGATCTCCTGCGCCGCGCGCACGCGATCGATCCCGCGCTGCCCGTCATCATGATCACGGCGTTCTCGACGATCGAGTCGGCCGTCGCCGCCATCAAGGAAGGCGCGTTCGACTACCTGCCCAAGAACTTTTCGGTGGATCAGCTGCACGTGAGCGTGGAGCGCGCGCTTCGCCAGCGGAGCCTGCAGGTCGAGAACCGGAACCTGCGCGAGCAGCTCCAGACCACGTTCCGCTTCGAGTCACTGCTCGGGCGGAGTCCCGCCATGGCGCGCGTGTTCGAGCTGGTCCGCAAGGCGGCGCGCGCGGACGCCAACATCCTGGTGCAGGGCGAATCGGGGACCGGCAAGGAGCTGATCGCGCGGGCCATCCACGCCAACAGCCCGCGTACGGCGCAGCCGTTCATCCCCGTCGACTGCGCGTCGCTGCCCGAGCATCTCCTCGAGTCCGAGCTCTTCGGCCACGAGAAGGGCGCGTTCACCGGCGCCATCAAGACGAAGCCCGGCCTCATGGAGTCCGCCGATGGCGGCACGCTGTTCCTCGACGAGATCGGCGAGATGGCGCTCGGCCTGCAGGCGAAGCTGCTCCGCGCGTTGCAGGAGCGCCAGATCCGCCGCGTCGGGGGCAACGCCCTCGTCGACGTCGACGTGCGCGTCGTCTCCGCCACGAACCGAGATCTGAGAGCATCCGTGGCCAAGGGCGAGTTCCGAGACGACCTCTTCTACCGCATCGACGTCATCGCGATCACGCTCCCGCCGCTGCGGGAGCGCGAGGGCGACGTGCAGCTGCTGACGCACGCGTTCCTCGAACGTTACGGCAAAGGACGGCTACGCGCGATCGACGACGAGGCCCTCGTCGCGCTGGGAGCGTATCGCTGGCCCGGCAACGTGCGCGAGCTTCAGAACGTCGTCGAGCGCGCGTGCGCCCTCGCCGACGGCGATCGCCTCCGCCTCGTCGACCTGCCCGACTACGTCGTCGCCGGCGCGCCGGTGACGGCGGCGGGCGGAGACGCCGGCGCCCTCGAGCTCGCGCGCATGGCGGGGCGGGGATTGCCGCTCAAGGACGCGAAGGAGCACTGGATGGGCGTCCTCGAAGCCTCGTATCTCCGCGAGCTGCTCGCGCGCCACGAGGGCAACATCTCCGCGGCGGCGAAGGCCGCCGGCATCGACCGCAAGACCTTCCACCGCCTCATCAACAAGTACCGCCTCAAGTAGCCGCGGCGAGGGGCGTGCGTGCCCCACTGCGGAGCGCCGGCCCCAACGATCGAATGCGCCGTGCATCGTAAAGGGCTGATTCTCCGTTGCCGTGCCGTGGCACTCCGGTTGCTCCGGTGTTCTTGGTGCGCCAGACCGAGCGCGAGACCGCGCGGCGGCGCGAGGAGGCCCATCGATGATCCGTCGCATCTTTCACCCGTCCGATTTCTCGCCGGCCTCACGACCGGCATTCACGAAGGCGGTCGAGCTCGCGAAGCAGAACCGCGCGCAGCTCGTCGTGGCCTACGTGCTGCCGGGGATCCTCCCGATCGCCGACGGCTACATCTCCCCGCGGGTCTACACCGAGATCGAGAAGGGGAACCGTCGCTACGGCAAGAAGCACGTGGACGCGCTGATCGCGAAGGCCAAGCGAGCGGGGGTGCGCGCGCGTGGCCTGCTGCTCGACGGCATCGTCGCCGATCGCATCGTCCGCGCGGCGAGGGGCCAGCGCGCCGATCTCATCGTCATGGGCACGCACGGGCGCACGGGGATCACGCGGTTCGTGCTCGGGAGCGTCGCGAGCCGCGTGGTCAGCCACGCCGCGTGCCCGGTGCTCACCGTCAAGGGA
>JBGOTH010000081.1:0-9186 GCA_041476345.1 Methylomirabilia bacterium | reverse complement strand
CCTTGGCCTGCCATATCAGCGTAGCCGTGGTGGCTACGGATTCGTGACGGAAAACATTGTCTTGCGCCGGTGCGCGCGCCGGGTTCTACGATCGTTGCCAAAGGGGCACCGACACGCGACGGTAAAAGAGTGGAACGCCGCGTGATGACGTTCATCAGCTCACAGCAGATCGGCGTGCGCCGCGGGGAGCCGCCGCCCGTCGCGGATCACGTGACGGGTGCGGAAGCGACGCGTCGTCGGCACCGCGTTGCCCGCGCCGTCGACGTAGGTGAAGTGCCCGTCCTCGAGATCCATGACGACGGCGTCGGCGGCCATCCCGGGCGCGAGGGAACCGAGCTCGGACGATTTTCCGATGGCGGCGGCGGCGCGGCTCGTCACCGAGGCCACGACCTCGTCGAGGCTCATACCGAGTGCCAGGAACTTCGACATCAAGGCGCGCAGGTTGTAGACGTTCCGTCCCGGCGGCGGCGCGTGCAGGTCGGTGCTGATGGTGGTCGGGAGCATGCCTTCGCCGATCGCGCGACGCGCCACGTTCACATCGCAGTGGATCGAGGCGTGGCCCACGTCCAGCACCACCCCGCGCTCCTTCGCCGCACGGACCGGCCCGCGGATGCGGCCGTCGGGTCCGAGCACCTGCTCGGCGTTGCCGTTGAAGATGTGCGTGGCGACGTCACCCGCGCGCAGCTGTTCGAGGATCTCGTCGAGCGGGATCGGCGTGTCGGACACGTGCACCATGAGACGCACGTTCGCCAGGTCGGCCGCTTCGCGCGCACGCCGGAGCGCCTCGCGCGCGTTGGCCTGATTGGCCTGGCCCGTCGCGCCGTGCGCGATGCGCACCTTGATGCCGAGAATGAGCGCGCGATTCTCGGTCGCGGCGCGAGCGGCCTCGTCGACTTGCGCGAACGTGATGTCGCCCAGCTCCGGCATGATCCGGTTGACCGTGAGCCCGGTCGCGCTGATGTGCAGAAAAGCGAAGACGCGCGTCCGATAGGTCGGGATCACGTAGTCGCGAAGTCCGGGCAGCGTCATCCATCCCGCGCTGCCTGCGTCGACCACCGTGGTGACGCCGTTGGCCAGCGACGTTTGATCGGCGTGCCGGCCGGTCGCGATGCCCGTGTAGATGTGCGTGTGGATGTCGATCAGCCCGGGCGTGACGAGCGCGCCCGTCGCGTCGATCACTTCCACGGCGTCGCCGATCAGCGTCTCCGCCACCGCCGCGACCTTGCCGCCGGTGAAGGCCACGTCACGCCGCGCTGAAATGGACTGCGCAGGATCGACCAGCGTTCCACCGCGGATGAGCAGATCCCAAGTCGGTGCCATCGCTAGTCCGCATACGCGGCGCGCGACTGCGCCGCGAAGATCGAGCGATAGCCAACCTGATCCCAGCGCGGAGGAAGCTTGGCAGGGTACGGCTCCATGTGTACGTGCGTCGGCTCCTCCCCTCGGACCAGCACACCCGTCTTCGACGTGGGCGCCGGCGTGGGGCTGAAGGGCAGCGCATCCGCAGACGCGTACACGTTGAGGAGCAGCGGCCGCATCCTCGACGAATAGTTGGCGGCCGAGCCGTGGACCACGCGGCAGTGGAGCAGTACGACGGTTCCCGCCGGCCCGCACAGGTCGACGGCTGTATTGGTGGGCAGCGTCGCGACGTCGCGCGCGGTGACGGCGCCCGTCCACCGGCCGTCGTCGTCGAACTGGTCGAAGATCGTCCCGCGATGCGTGCTCGGGATCGCCGTGAGCGGTCCCTGCTCGGGACCCGTGTCGTCGAGATAGACGCCGAAGGTCAGCACGCTGAAGTTCGTGTGCGGCCACGCCTGGATGTCCTGGTGCCAGCGCACCGGCTCGCCGCCGTCCGACCATTTGAAGTTCAGCTTCGAGCTGTGGAAGCGCACGTCCGGGCCGAGCAGGTCGGCGACGAGATCGACGACGGACGGATCGTGCGCGAACGCCCACAGATCGGGATGGCGATCGACAGCTTTCCGGAGCCGCCGGATGTTCGGCTTCTCGGCGGAGTGATCCGGCGCCAGATCGAACTGGTCGTCGGAGGCGGTGAGGGCTCGCGACTCGTCGATCTTCGCGCCCACCACGGCGCGCAGCCGATCGAGCCACGCGGGGGCCACGTGGCCTTCCACCATAATGAAGCCGTCCTCGAAGTACTGCTCGCGCTGACGCTGGTCGAGCACCAGCGGTGCGTGTTGCCGCACGCGTTCCGGAGTCATCGTGATCTCTCCTTCAGCCCATTGGCGGCCACAAGTAGTAGCATGAGTGACAATTAGTTGATCTTGGGCGAAAATGTGCGCGGAGGAAGCGCCCTCATGCAGAAATTTGGTTCAGCGGTCGCCGCCCTCGTCACCCTGATCGTCTTCACGCCCACGGGTGCTTGGGCCCAGGCGCCCAGAGCCGGCGTGGTCACGACTCTCGAAGGCAACGTCACCGCGCGCCGCGTCGCCCTGCCCGACCCCGTCCCCCTCAAGTTCAAGAGCGACGTCTTCCTCCAGGACCAGGTGGCCACCGGCGACAAGTCCCTCGCCCGCATGCTCCTCGGCGGCAAAGCCGTGGTCACCGTGCGCGAGCGCTCGCTCATCACCATCACCGAGGTCCCCGGCAAATCCACCATCGACCTCGAGTCCGGCAAGTTCTCCCTCGTCGTCGCCCGCGAAAAGATGCGCCCCGGCGAAGAAATCCTCATCCGCACCCCGAACGCCGTCGCCGGCGTGCGTGGTAGCGTGATCGTCGCCGAAGTGGAGAGTGCCGCCGGCGCGCCGACCCTCGTGAGCAGCCTCTACGTCCTTCGGGGTACCCTGGAGGCGCAGCCCGCCGACCCGTCGACCCGCGCTCCCGTCGGCACGCCACGCAAGATCAACGTGCTCGAGCAGTTTCGCGTCGTCGGCCTCCTGGCCACGGTGAGCCCGATCCGACCCGATCAGGTCGGGCCGATTCTTGCCGGCCTCCAACCAAAGGGCAAACAGCACACCGAGGACCAGAACCACGACCAGGTCACCGCGCAGCAGATGCAGACCGCCTCGGCGCTTGCCAGCACCCTGACCAGCCCCGGCGGCACCGGAATGCTTGTCGCGCCGGCGGCGACACCCCCGCAGCCGCCCGCGGCCCAGCCGACGAGCTCGATCGCCCCGATCATTTCCCTCACGGAGGAAATCGAGCAGTCGCTCGTCACGGAGACGTCGAGCAGCAGTAGCAGCAACACCGTCACGACGGGCAACGCGCTCACCGCGAGCAAAGTGGACCTCGTCGGCGGCCTGCTCACCAACCCGGGCTTCGAGACGGGCACCTTAGCCGGGTGGACGCTGAGCGGAGCGGGCGGCGTGATCTCGTCGTTCGGCAGCCTGACGCCGCGCGAAGGCAACTTCATGGCGCTCGTCCACACGCGGACGCTCGCCACCCTCCCCGGTTGTGGCTCCGGCAACGACTGCACGCGGTCGACGCTCAGTCAGACGTTCAACGCCACCAAGTCGATCATCACGGTGACCGCCCGAGGATACCTGCTCTCGAACGAATTCCCGACGTTCACGAGCTCGAACTCGAGCTTCAACGACCGCTACCTGCTCCAGCTGCTGGACTCTTCCGGAACGACGTTCACGCTGTTCGACGCGCGGGTGAACGAGGTCAACTTCAGCGCCTCGCCGTTCAGCGCCTCGGCCTTCGGGTTCACGCTCTCCCTGGGGGCGGGCATCACCTCGTTCGACGCCGTCAAGAAGACGCAGGTGATCAGCCCGGGCTTGACGACCCTGAAGGCGACGGTCTCCAACGTCTCAGACACCGCGCTCGACTCCGCGTTCATCGTCGACGCCGTCGAGGTGCTGCAGGATCCGCCGCTGTTCTTCGTCACCCAGGGATCCTTCACGCCGGCGGGCACGCTGTACAGCATCGTGAACGACACGCAGACGCATGATTCGCTGCTGATGGTGTGCTGTGGCGCCTCCGCGTCACTCTCGGGCCCCGCCCTCTACGCGAGCAACAGCGACGTCACGTTCCCATTCAGCGTGATCAGCGCGATCCAGGGCGGCCACATCACCAGCTCGTGGCCCGGCGCGATGATCCAGCTCGAGGGCGGCCGCTACACCCTCGGCCCTCTCGTCACCGTCTTCGACGTCGCGGGCTCGGGGCCCACGGACCAGCCGCTGCAGCACGGAGGGACGTTCCTCGACGCGACGGACGCGTCCATCACCGCCGGCAACGTGATGATCGTCGACACCGCGCTGCTCGCGGCCACGGCGCCGCTCCTGAACCTCAAGAACAGCCTGCTGACGACGAATGACAGCGCGCTGGATCTCGCGTTCCGCGCGAACGTGACGAGCCTTGGTCCCCTGTTCGCGCTCAACAACAGCAGCCTCATCGTCGGGAACGGGGCGCTCGTGAACCTCCGAAACGGCAGCAGCCTTTTCGTGAACGGCGATCTCGTCCGGCTGAGCAACGGCAGCACGCTGAGCCTGCTGAACGGCCCGCTCGCCAGCGTCGCCGGGAACTCCGCGCTCAACATCACCGGCGCCCTCGTCTCGTTCACGGGCGGCGGCAACACGCTCAACGTCAGCAACAACCTCTGCAGCGCGCTGGGGTGCACGAACGTGGGCGGGCTCAACGTGGCGCTCACGGGCGGGGCGAGCGCGGCGAACGTCAGCATCTCGAACGCTCTCACGGGCGCGGGGACGTTCAACACCGCTCCCAACGCCGCCGCCGTCGTGGTCAGCGGCGCCGGGAGCACGGTCAAGATCGGCAACTGAAGGACGCACTGCTGACGCCACCTCGCATCACCGACGTCACGAGGGCGATGACCGTCAGCGCGAAGCACACTGCGTAGGTGGCCGTCATCGCGAAGACGAACGACGCCGGGTGCGCCGCACTCGGCGTCGCGTCGGGCACACCGGTGGCGTACCGGAACATCACGGTCAGCAGGACGCTGCCGAGCGAGGTGCCGAGCAGCGACCCCAGCCCGAAGACCATCTGGACCATGCCCGTCGCGAACCCGCGGTACTCCCGCGGCACGGAGGCGAGGAGCCCGGTCTGGTTGGCGGTGTTGAAGAATCCCTGCCCGAGCCCCGTGAGCGCCATCAAGACCGTGGGCAGAACCCAGTGCGAATCGATCCCGAGCGACGTTCCCACGAGGAACGCGGCCATCGTCATGAGCACGCCGATGGAGGTGGGAATCCTGGGGCCGATGCGATCGGTGAGCCGGCCGATCAGGGGAGCGAGGCCGATCGTGAAGACGGGGGCGGCGAGGAACACGAGGCCCATGAACGACGGCGATTTGTGGAGCACGTCCTGCATGTAGAACGGCAAGAGGAGCGTGAGCACGCTGCTGGTGGTCGCGACGACGAGCAGGCTCACGACGCTGAAGCTGAACATGCGGATCCTGAACAGCGCGAGGTTCACGACGGGATTGCCGGTCCGCCGCTCGTGGACGAGAAAGCCGGCGAGGGTCGCGACGAAGAGCGCGGCCATGAGTCCCTTCTGACCCAGCCCGATCATCTCGGCGCTCCGCCGGTCGACGAGCAGGGTGAGCAGAATGGTCAGGGCGACGAGGAGCAGCGCGCCGACGTAGTCGATGGCCGGCGGGCGTGTCGCCGGCCCCGGACGCCGGTCTCTGGCTCGTAGAGCCGTCAGGATGATCCCGGTCACGCCGATCGGAACGAGCAGGAAGAAGATCCACCGCCAGCTCACGATGTCGATGACCAGTCCGCCGATCGGCGGCCCGAGCAGCACGCCTCCGTGGAACGACATGGTCATGTAGCCGTTGGCGCGGCCCGCCGCGTTGTCCGGCATCGCCTCCATCGCGAGGACGCGCGTGGCGGACGCGATCATGGCCGCGCCGATTCCCGCCACGACGCGGAAGAGCACGAGCCAGAACACGGTGGGCGCCACACCGCAGAGGAACGCGCTCGCGGTCATGATGGCGAACCCGCCGCCGTAGATCGCGTACCGTCCGTGGATGTCGCCCAGGCGGCCGAAGACGACGGAGAGGCTGATGCCCGCGAGCTGGTAGGCGATGATCGCCCAGGAGATCCCGAGGATGTCGGCGTCGAGCGCCGTCGCGATCGTGGGCAACCCGACGACGAAGCTGCGTGCGGCAAACCCGGTGATGAACTGCCCGAGCATCGCGTTGGCGAGCAGGAGCCGGTCGGTGCGAGGGACCATGGCCGTCTGCGGTAGTCTTACGGTGTCCCGGACGATCTGTCACCCCTTTCCACCGAGGAGACGCGCGTGAATATCCGACCGAATCGCGTGAAGCAGACACTCGCTGCCGGCGGCGTCGCCACGATTCTGTCCGGCACCAACGATCCGGACCTCATCGATCAGCTCGGCACGCTCGACGTGGACGGCATCTGGCTCGAGGGCGAGCACGGCGGCGTCGACTACGCCGATCTCGGCAATCTGACGCGCGCGTGCGACCTCTGGGGTAAGACGTCGGTCGTACGCGTGATGGCCAACGACTACGCCACGATCTATCGGACGCTCGATCGTGGCGCGCAAGGCATCGTGGTGCCGCACGTCGACACGCGCGCCGAGGCCGAGGCCTTCGTCGCGGCCGCCAAGTTCGCGCCGGCGGGCAAGCGCGGCATGTTCACGAGCCGCCAGGGCTTCGGCGTGAGCGAGTACCTCAGGACCGCCAACGACCAGAGCCTGCTGATCGCGCTGATCGAGGACATCAAGGCCGTCAAGAACCTCGGCGACATCGTCAAGGTCGACCACATCGACGTCTTTTTCGTGGCGCCCAACGACCTCGCCACCTCGATGGGCCACATCGGCGACATGGGGCACCCGGATGTTCAGAAGACGGTCGACGGCGCGCTGACGGCGATCGTGCAGGCCGGCCGCGTCGCCGGGACGCTCGTCAACGCCGCCAACGTCGAGCGCTACACCCGGCTCGGCGCGCGGGTGGTGATGACGAGCTTCTTTCCGTGGATCCAGGCCGGCGCGAAGGAGCTGGTCGAGCGTGCGGCGGTGGGCGCGCGCCGCTGAAATCCGATCGGCGTTCCCCCTCGTAGACTGGGTGTGCACAGTTCCCCAAGGAGGCGGACCCATGGGCGAGCAAGAGAACATCAAGGTGGTTCAGGATGCCTACGCGGCGTTCGGTCGCAACGACGTTCCCGGATTGCTCAACCACATGACCGAGGACATCGACTGGCAAATGTTCGGTCCGCAGGAGCTGCCGACCGGCGGCCCGCGCAAGGGCAAGCCCGAGGTATCGCGCTTTTTCAAGGAAGTCGGCGAAACCTGGAACTTCGAGAAGTTCGAGCCGCGCCAGTTCGTCGCGCAGGGCGACATGGTGGTCGCGCTCGGCTTCTACAGCGGCACGGCGAAGAGCAACGGCCGCAAGTTCGGTTCCGAGTTCGCCCATGCCTTCACCGTGCGCACTGGCAAGGTCGTCAAGTTCCGCGAGTACACGGACACGGCCAATCTGGTCGGCGCCTTGTCCGGGAGCACGAAGCGCGTGTGAGTGGAGGCGCCCTGACACCCGCCGTCGTCAGCGGGAGCCGGGTGGCGGCGACTCGACAGCCGCGTCCTCGAGGATCTCGAGTCGGACGGTGACGATGCCGGCGCCGAGCGCACCGAGCTGGCGCGCCGCCGCCTGCGAGAGGTCGATGATGCGCCCCGCAACGAAGGGGCCGCGATCGTTGATCCGCACGACGACCGCGCGGCCGTTCGCGACGTTGGTCACGCGGACCCGCGTGCCGAGCGGAAGCGTCCGGTGGGCGGCGGTCAGCTTGGCCATGTCGTACGCTTCGCCGCTCGCCGTCTTCTTCCCCTGATGCGCCTCGCCGTACCACGACGCCCGGCCTGACGTCGCCCGCGAGCCCGCGCCCTCCGACGGCGATCGGTCACCGGGTCGACCGACGCTCGCGCAGCCCGTCGCCGCGAGACACAGCAGACCGAGCACGCACACGCGGAGCCGCGTCACCGGCCTATCCAGTGGCGGAAGCGCTTCCACCAGTTGCCGATCTGATCGCCGACGCTGCCGTGCTCCTGGCACGGCGGCGGCTCGGTGCCCGCGATGAACGTCTCTTTCGCCACCGCGGGGCAGTAGCGATTGGCGATCCGGCCGTTGGTGAGATCCACGTCGGCGAAGGTGATTCCGGCCGGCACGGCGAATCCGGAGACGTTCGAGTTGAGCTCGAGCGCCTGACGCATGAAGTCGGACCAGATCGGCAACGCGCCTTCCGCGCCGGACAGCCCGTGCGGCTCGTTGCCGTCGAAGCCCACCCACACGAGCGCGAGCAGCGACGGTGAGTAGCCGACGAACCACGCATCCCGCCCGTCGTTCGTGGTGCCGGTCTTCCCGGCGAGCGGTCCCGGCACGCCGAACGCACGCGCGGCGGCGGCGGTCCCGTTGGTGACGGCGCCTTCGAGGAGCGACGTCATCAGGTACGCCTCCGCCGGCGTGATCGGCGTCTCGGGCTCCGGGACCTCGAGATCGAGCGCGCCGCCGTCGCCCTCGTACGCGGCGACGAGCGCCACGGGTCCGCGCGGCCGCACCCCGCCGTTCGCGAACGCGACGTAGGCGCGCGCCAGCTCGAGCGGCGTGACTTCGAACGCGCCGAGCGCCACCGCGGGCACGGGCTCGAGAGCGCTCTCGATGCCGAGCGCCCTCGCCATCTCGACGACCTTCGGGAGTCCGACGCCCTGCGCGACTCGCACCGCGGCCGTGTTGAGCGAGTGCTCGAGCGCCCGCCGCAGCGTCACGCGGCCTTCGTAGCGGTCTTCGTAGTTGCGTGGCGTCCACTCGTCGCGCCCGACCTGCAGTGTGAGTGGCGCGTCCTCGACGAGCGTGGCGGCTGTGTACACGGCCGACGTTCCGGTGGGGCGGACCGCCGCGGCATAGAGAAATGGTTTGAAGGCGGAGCCCGGCTGGCGGCGTGCAAAGACCGCACGGTTGAACTGGCTTGCCTGGTAGTCGCGCCCACCCACGAGTGCTTTCACCCGGCCCGTGTGCGGATCGAGCGCGATGAGGACCGCCTGCAGACGCTCGCCGGTCGGACGGAGTAGGCGAGGCAGCCGGCTCTCGAGCCGATCGAGGCCGCGCGCGACGGCGGTTTCCGCGAAGCGCTGCAGGTTGACGTCGAGACTCGAATAGAGTCGCGCGCCGGGCGTGTCGCTCACCTCGCCGGCGCCGAGCTCCTCGATCTCGCGGCGCAGGTAGTCGGTGAAATACGCGGCGAACCGTCCGAGCGT
>JBGOTH010000080.1:0-9277 GCA_041476345.1 Methylomirabilia bacterium | reverse complement strand
CTGGCGCGCGGCCGCTTTCAGTGGGGCATCGGCGGCGGCGCGATTCCCACCGACCTGTCGCTGTTCGGCATCGACCCAGGGGACGTGCGGGCGCGGTCGGCGGAAGTGTTCGACGTCGTGCTCAAGCTCTGGGCGTCGGACGGACCGTTCACGCATCACGGCAAGTTCTTCAATATCGAAATGCCCGCGTTCGATCCGGTGACGGACCGCGGGTACTACATGAAGCCGTTGCAGCGGCCGCATCCGCCGATCGCGGTGGCGGCGAGCACGCCGGACTCCGCGTCCATGCGGATGGCGGGCGAGCGCGGCTTCATTCCGATGACGAGCTCGCTCCTGTCCCGCACCTACCTGAGCGACCACTGGAAGCTCGTGGAGGACGGCGCGGCGAAGTCCGGGCGAACGCCGCGCCGCGGCGAATGGCGCATCGCGCGCGACGTGCTCGTGGCACCGACGCCGAAGCTCGCGCGTGAGCGCGCGCGCACGGTGCTCGGACGCAACTACGTGACGCACCAGCACCCGAATCGCGTCGGCACGGTGCAGATGGCCTCCACCAAGCTCGACGCCTCGATACCCGACGAGGCGGTGACGGTCGACTACCTGATGGACAACGTCTGGATCGTCGGCGACCCGTCGGAGTGCGCGGACAAGATCCACCAGCTCCACGAGGAGAGCGGCGGCTTCGGCGCGCTGCTATCGATCACCACCGACGCGGACGACGCGGGATGGGACCACGAAAGCCTGCGCCTGTTGATGGAGGACGTGGCGCCGCGCGTCGCCCGCCTGGGCTAGCGCGACCGCCATGATATTCCGCGCTTGTCGTGCTTCACGCGTGGCTCGACTCCGGGCGCGGCACGTGATGACGATCAGGCCGTGTTGGAAGGCGTGGTCGAGAACTGCGGCATCGGAGGCTTCGCGAGGCAGCCGCTCGCGCACACGCCATCCTGGTCCAGGAGGAAATTCACGCCTCGCCGGCCGACATCTCCCGGGCGACCAGGACGTCGATCTCACCGCGGTGGTCCTCGTAGTACGCCAGGCATTCGTACACCTGCGCGCGCGTCAGATCTGGAAGGCAGTTGGCGATAAGGCGGTCGATCGTCTCGCCGCTCTGCAGCAGGCCGATCACGTCATGAACTCCGATACGTGTCCCGTCGACCCGGGCATGCCCACCGCGCACCGCCGGCGTCCGAACGATATAGCGGTATGAGGGCTCGATCGTGCTCACGCAGAGAGTGTAGGCTCGCGCCGGTCGATCGCAACGCGCCGAAATCTCACTACGTGGCGCGGCGCACCGTGCCCGGCGCGTAGACCTCGGGGTTGATCACGTTGAGCGGGCGCTGCCCGGTCAACACGCGCGCCACCTCTTCCCCGCACCGTCGCGGCACCTGCGCGACCGCGGGCGACGAGAAATACGCGGCGTGCGGCGTGGCGATCACGTTGTCCATTTTCAGGAGCGGGTTGTCCTTGTCGACCGGTTCCTTCTCCCACACGTCCAGCGCGGCGCCCGCGAGTCGCTTCTCTTCGAGCGCTTTCGTCAGCGCCTGCTCGTCGACCACCGGGCCCCGCGACGTGTTGATCAGGATGGCCGTGGGCTTCATCCGGCTGAAGAACTTCTCGCCGATGAGGTGGTGCGTCCCCTGGTTCAGCAGCGTGTGCACGGAGACGTAGTCCGCGCGCTCCGCCAGCTGATCGAGCGTGACGCGCTCCACGCCGAGCTTCGCGAAGTGCGCGTCGTCCACGTACGGGTCGTGCGCGATCACCGTCGTCTCGAACGCGGCGATGCGGCGCGCGAACGCGCTGCCGATGTTGCCGAGGCCCACGATGCCGACCGTCTCGCCGTGCAGCGAGCCGGTGAACGCGCCGGGCACGCCGCCGCCCCACGCGCCCGTGTGCACGTTCCGATCGAGCGTGATGATCTTGCGATTGAACGCGAGGAGCAGCGCGAGCGCGTGGTTCGCGACTTCCCGCACCCAGATGTCGGGGATGTTGACCGCGATCACGCCCAGCTCGGTGGCGGCGGGCACGTCGATCACGTCGTAGCCCACGCCCGTGCGCACCACGACCTTGAGACCCTCGCACGCGCTCATCACCGCGCGCGTGACGGGCGAGGCGGCGACGATCACCGCGTCGGCGTCGCGAAGCGCCGCGATCATCCCTTCTTCGTCACCGATGAACGGCAACGTGGTGACCTTCGCGGGCACATGGGCGACGGCGGTCTGCGTGTCGGTGTAGTCGCGCTGGCCGCGTCCCGGAACGACGTAGACCTGATACGGCTTGTCGGGCATCGCTGGCTCCTCGACTGGCCTACCGCGACGCCGCGACGGTCAGAGGCTTCAACCGAAAATGGCGCGCGGCCGCCGACATGTGGCGATCGTTCGTGTAGATCTCGGGCAGACCGTGCTCCTGGGCACAGATCAAGTGGAGCGCGTCAGCCGCCCGCAGGAACACCGACCGCGGGAGGCGCGTGAACGCGGTCGCCGCTCGCGCCGCGAGCGTCGCCGTGACGGGAAGCCACGTCCACAGACCCTGGTCGCAGTCATCATCGAACTGGGCCATCACCTCCCGAAACGCGCGGGCGTCGAATGCGCCTTCGCGGAACTTCCGATGGAATACCGCGGCGACCTCGGTCCGTCCGATCACGGCACAGCGCACGTGCCCGAGCGACTCGGCCAGCCGGCGTACCGCGACGCTCTCCGGCTCGTCGAGGTAGAACTTCGCGACGTACGCGGAATCGAAGTAGCTCATGAGGGCGAGGGGCCGCCGCGATCCTCGGAGAGAATGGTGGTGCTGTCGGTTCCCCCGCCGAGCTTGCCTCTGAGTCGGGCATAGCCCGGGCGGAGTCGACGCGCCCGAAACGGGTTGGTCGTGCTCGCGTCGGGGACGGCCTCGAGCCGCACCAGCGCCTTGCCGCGCTCGGTCACCGTGATCGCGCCGATCTCGACGGCCTTGCGTACCCAGGCGCCGGTCCGCTCATGAAGCTCCCTGATCGAAATCGTCTTCATGTGTCTCAATGTGACACATTCGTCGATCCCGCCGCAACCAGCGCCGAGAGCGCGCGATACGCGCGCGTCGCGCGCTCGAGCGCCGGAAGATCCGCCGTCGCACGGGACGGCGCCTCGATGGCAAGCGGCATGTCAGCGGGCAACACCGCCACGAGCTCCCGCAACGGCAACACGCCCTCGCCGGGCAGCAGTCTTCCGGTGCGCGCTTCGCGAATGAGCGCGGGCGTGTCGCCGGGGCCCGGCATGTCCGGGCCGGCATCGCAGATCTGTGCATATCGGACGAGTGAAGGATCGACCTGCGCGACGTGCGCGGGCAGCCCGCCCGACCGGCTGAAGTGCAGCCCGTCGATCAACACCGACGCGTTCGGCCGTTTCGCCTGCGCGATCACGTGCTCGGCGTGCGCCAGCGTGCGGACGCCCGTGTAGATCGCGAACTCCAGGCCGACGTGCAGCCCGTACGGCGCCGCGCGATCGCAAAGATCGCAGAAGCGCTCGACCGTGCGCGCCTCGTCCGGCTCGGCGCTCATGACGAGCACGTTCTTCGCGCCGAGCCGCGCCGAGACCTCGAGGAAACCTTCCGGAACGCCGATTGGGTGCTCGGGCTCGAAGCGCAGGAACTCCGTGTCGAGAACGGTGACGCCGGTATCCGCGAGACGCGACAGCGTCTCCCGCAACATCGGCCCGTCGCGCAGCATGTCGTACGGCGGGATGCCCACGCTCGGCGTGGCCGTCAGGCGGATGCCGATCGACCGAAATCCCGCGGCGGCCGCCACGGTCACCAGCTCCGGCGGCGTCGTGTCCAGCACGGTGAGGTGCGCGAGCGAGATCAGCCGTTCCATGGTCACTCCTCCAGCAACACGCAATGGCGGGGCTCGGCGCTGACGAACACGTCGTCGCCCTCGGCCAACGGATCCATCGCCGCCGAGCGCACGATGAGCTGCCGCCCGTCCCAATCAACGTGATACTGCGTGAAGTCGCCCTGGAACACGCGCTGCCGGATCCGCGCCGGCCACGCGTTGACGTTCGTCGCCGGGCGCACGCGCTCGAGACGGAGGCGGACGGTGCGAACAGCCATCAACACCTCGGCCCCGCTCCGACGAGCGTCCGCCGTACCGTGGACCAGCGCGCCCCCCGCCGTCTCGATCACGACGAGCCCGTCGCGCTCGAGATCCGGCCGCCGCCGCCCTCGAATCAGGTTGGCCGAGCCGATGAAATCCGCGACGAACGTGTTGCGCGGCCGGTCGTAGATCTCGCCCGGCGTCCCCACCTGCTCGATGGCGCCGTCGCGCATCACCACGATGCGGTCGGAGATCGCCAGCGCCTCCTCGAGGTCGTGCGTCACGTACACGGACGTAATGTCGAGCCGGCGCTGCAGCTCCTTCAGCTCGACCCGCATCTCCGCGCGCAGCTTCGCGTCGAGGTTGGAGAGCGGCTCGTCGAAGAGCAGCACCGACGGCGAGAACACGAACGCGCGCGCCAGCGCCACGCGCTGCTGCTGGCCGCCCGAAAGCTTGGACGCGCTGCGCATGCCGAGCGCGCCGAGCTGGACGAGCTCGAGCGCCTCGCGCACGCGCGTTGCGATCTCTTCCTGCGGCAGCTTTCGCACCCGGAGGCCGTACGCCACGTTGTCGAACACGGTCATGTGCGGCCAGATCGCGTAGGACTGGAACACCATGGACAGCCCGCGCCGCTCGGCGGGAACGTTCACGCTCGGCGCCGACGAGAACACGGCGCGTCCGCCGATGCGGATCTCACCCGACGCGGGCCGCTCCAACCCGGCGATCGCGCGCAGCGTGGTCGTCTTGCCGCAGCCCGACGGCCCGAGCAGCGTGAGGTGCTCGCCCGCGGCCACGGTGAACGACACGCCGCGGACGGCCTCGACCGTGCCGTAGCGCACGACGAGATCGCGCACGTCGATGGACGCCCGGCTCACGCTCACTCCCCCACGGGCTGCGTGGCCCGTCGGGCCACCGTGAAGAGGATCGCGAGCGCCGCGGCCACCGCGAGCGTCTGCAGGAGCGCCATGGCCGCGGTGAGCTCCGAGCTGGTCGAGAACCACGATTCCACGATGGCGGGCGTGATCACCTTCGCCTTCGGCCCCATCAAGAGGATCGACGCGCCGAGCTCGCGCACGCTGGCGATGAAGAGCAGCAGCCACGCGGCGACGAGACCGGGCTTGAGCAGCGGCATGGTGACCGTGCGCAAGCGATAGCCCCACGTCGCCCCGCACATCTGCGCGGACTCTTCGAGCGCGCGATCGATCTGCAGGATCACGCCCGAGATCGTGCGGAGCCCGAGCGGCAGGAACACCGTGAGGTACGCGATCAGCAAGAGCCACAGGGTGCCGTAGATGGGAATCGGGAACACGAGCCAGGCCCACAACATCCCAAAGGCGAAGACGAGGCGAGGCACCGCCTGCGGAAACATCAACACATACTCGATGACGCCGGCGCCGGGCAGGCGCGAGCGGTAGATCAGCCAGGAGAGAAAGCCCATCAGGACGACGCCGATGCTCGCGGTGGCGAGGCCGAGGAGCAGGCTGTTCCCGAGGGCGGAGCGCACCGCGTCCAGCGACAGCGCCGTCCGGTAGTTGGCGAGCGTGAAGTTGTCGAGGCGCGGCCACACGGAGGTGAGCCGCTGGAACGACGCGTACGTGATCGTCAGCACGGGCAGGATCACGGCCACGCCGAGATAGCCGATGCAGATGGAGAGGAGCGGCCAGCGCAATCGTCCCACGTCCATCACGCGAGGCCGGAACGCCTTGCCGGTGATCGTCACGTAGCTGCCCTTGCTCACGATGCGGCGGTAGATCCAGATCATGACGAACATCAGCGCGAACAGCGACACGCCCATGGCCGCCGCCGTCGGAAAGCGCGGCGGGTACTGCGACACGAGCTGGTACATGGCCGTCGTCACGACGTAGAAGCGGTTCGGGAGCCCGAGGACGAGCGCCGCCGAGAACGAGCCCAGCATCTCGGCGAACACGAAGACGGTGGCGCCGAGGACGCCGGGCAGCACGAGCGGCAGCGTGATGCGCAGCATCGTGCGCATGCGGCCGGCGCCGAGCACCTGGGATGCCTCCTCCATCGACGGATCCATGGACTTCATCACGGCGCCGATCATCACGAACGCGACCGCGCCCTCGAAGAGCGCCATCACCCACGCGATGCCCCAGGGCGTGTTGACGTCGATCAGGTGTCCGTCACCGCCGAGCGCCCGCCAGACCTGGTTGACGAAGCCGCTCTGCGGGGCGCCGATGAGGGCCCACGCGAGCGCGCCCATCAGAGGCGTCACGTAGTACGGCAGCGCCATGAGCTGCTCGAACGCGACTCGGCCCGGCACGTTCGTGCGCGAGAGGATCCACGCCATCGCGAATCCGAACACGACGGCCATGACGGTCGCCACGCCCGCTACGAGCAGCGTGTTGCCGAAGATGTGCGCGTACCGGCCGAGCCCCGTGTAGTTGGCGAGCCCGTAGGCCTCGGGCGGACGCGCTTGCGGATCGCCGACGCTGAGCGAGGCCTGGATCAGATATGCGATCGGGTAGAGGACGAGGACGGCGGCCGCACCGCCCACGCCCCAACTGACAAGGCGCAGGCCTACAACCCCATCATCGCGTTCCACTCCTTGACGAACGCCGTGTGACTCGCAGCGAAGTCGTTCCAGTCGGAGGGAAAGAGCAGCTTGAAGTCGGCCAGCCGCTTGCCCGTGGGCATCGGGCCCGCGTCGGCCCGTAGCGATCCGTAGAGCAGGATCTTCTGGTTCTGGTACACCATCTGGCCGCGCTTCGAGAGCGCCCAGTCCACGAAGAGCTTGGCCGCTTCGGGATGCGGCGCCCGATTCACGACGCCGATGTACAGCGAGATCGCGGGAAGCCCGTCGGCCGGCGCCACGAACTCGATATCCGCTCCCTTTTCCTGAAAGAGCGTGTAGCCGGCGTACTCGGCCAGCACGCACATGCGATCGTCGCCCTTCGACAGCCGGTCGAAGAGCTGGGCGCGCGCGTCGAATCCCTTCGGACGCTGCTTGGCGAACTCCGGCCAGAAGTCGTTGCCGTAGAGCTTGCGGAGCATGTACCACTGCGCGTGCTGCATGCCGGACGTGGCGAGCTTCGCGCTGACCCCATCCTTGAACGCGGGGTTGAGAATGTCCTTCCACGCCTTCGGCGCTTGCTCGGGCTTCACCTTGCCGCGGTTGTACGAGATCCCCGCGAACGACACGCCGCCCCAGCCGTAGTAGCCGACGGGCGTCGACTGATGCTCGGCCTTGTACCCGGCGTACTCGGGCGACACGTGCTTCTCCCACCCGCCCTTCTTCTGGAAATCGATGGCCGGCGAAATGTCGGAGAGTTGCAGCACGTCCACGCCGAAGCGGTTCGCCGATCGCTCCGCGGTGATCTTCGCGTAGAGCGCGCCCGTCTGCAGCCGCACGTAGCTGGTCTTGATCTTCGGAAAGTCCTTCTTGAACGAGTCGAGCAGGACGGCGATGCCGGCCTCGCCGTCGTGGCCGTAGTAGATGATCTCGCCTTCCTGCTCCGCCTTGGCGACGTCGGCGCCGGTCTGGAAGTCCAGCACCTTGGTGACTCGCGCCTGGGCGGAGACGAAGGGTGCGCGAGCGAGAATGGGCGCTGCCGCGGCGGCGAGCGCGCCAGTTTTCAGAAAGGTGCGTCGGCTGACGGTCATGACGTCTCCTTGGTCTTGCGCTCGGTGAGGTCGAGGAGCACGCCCTCCACGTGCGAGGCCCCGGGCTTGTCGTCGACCTTCACGATGTTCGTCAGGATCCAGCGTATCTCGCCGTCGTCGCGGCGAAGCCGGAGCTCGAGGTCGGTGAGCGAGGGCTGGGATGAGAGCCGCGCCACGATACGGGTCCACTCGCCGGGATCGACGAAGAACTCCGAGAAGCGCCGGCCGACGACGTACGCGCGGGTGGCGCCGCCCATGATCTTCGTGAGGCTCGGGTTACCGTCGACGATCGTGCCGTCCATGTCCGCGATGAAGAGACCCGCGGGGCTGCGATCGAACAGCGAGCGATACCGCTGCTCGGTGATCCGGAACTGGCGTTCCAGGTCCAGGCCCTGGTGCCGCCGCCGCACGAGCGACGCGATGTCCGGGCCGACCTCGGTGAGGCTCTCGACGAGCTCGAGGTCGAGCTCGCGCGGCTGCGTATCGAAGAACGAGAGGATCACCGCGGGCTCCGCGGCGGGGACCGGCACCGTGAGCGCTCCTCGCAGCCCGAATTCCCCGACGAGGACGGCCCGTGCGAAGCGCGGCTCCGCGAGGACGTCAGGCGTGACGATCGGCTGACCCGACTCCCAGGCCGCGCCGGGCAAGCCGATGCCCCGGTCCACGACGAATCCGAGCGCCACGTCCACGAAGGGCCGGTGGCGGTCGTCGCGGCAGTAGCACACCGGCGCCATCTCGAACGCCGAGCCGTCCGACCGCATGACCCAGGCTTCCGCGACCGCCCAGCCGTGCGCCTCGGAGAGGAGCCGCAGCACGATCGCGAGCGCGCGGTCGACGTCCTCGTGCTGGCACACCGCGCGCACGGTCTTGCGCAGACGGAGGATCTCGATCGAGCGCGTGGAGGGCATCGGTCGATTCTAGCAGGCGGGGGCAGTCATCCGAGGAACAGCTCGCAGGTGTCGAGCCACGCCTGCGTGGTGAGCGCGAGCGATTCGACGTCGATGCGCTCGTCGTTGCCGTGGAAGCGCCCGGACATCGCCTCCGCCGTCAGCGTGCGCGAGAAGAGACCGAAGCCGTACGCGGTCGCGCCGTGCTCGCGGAAGTACGGCGCATCCGTGAAGCCGACGATCAGCCGCGGGAGCAGCTTCGCGCCGGGGTAGTGTCCGTCGACGACCTTCGCGAGCACGTCCCACAGCGGCGTGCCCGTCGGCGAGGACGACGCGTCCTTCGAGAACAGCTTCTCGATGGTGACGTCCTCGATCAAGTCGCCGAGCGCCTTGTCGAGGTGCCGGCGCACCTCGTCCTCGCTGTCGCCGGGAACGGTGCGGATGTCCACCTCGATGTCCGCGATGTTCGGGATCACGTTCGTCTTCACCCCGGCGCTGCACATGTTCGGCGAAAACGTCGTGTGCGTGTTCGACCACAAGCCGGCGGCGAGCGCCTTCGGAAGCGTGTCGATCGACTCGTCGACGCTGACGGGATCCATGAGCGCTTGCTTCACGCCGGGATCGAGGTCGAGCGATCCGACGAAGCCGCGCCACAGCTCGTCCACGTACGGCGCGGGCCGATAGTCCGCGAGCCGCTGGATGACGTGCG
>JBGOTH010000079.1:0-9288 GCA_041476345.1 Methylomirabilia bacterium | reverse complement strand
GTTCGCGCAGAGCAAGCAGCTCACGAGCGGGCGCGTGCAGATCTACAGCGACAACATCGCGGTCGCGCGCTGGCTGCAGCGCAACATCGAGTCGCTGCTCTTCCCCGCGTTCGCCGACGAGAACATTCCGGTGACCGGTGCGGAGTTCGCGCGGGGCGGCGACCCGCGCGCCACGGCGTGGGAGACGATCAACACGCCCGTCGAGAAGGTCCGGCTCTCCTGGTACGACTGCCTGGAGCCGTTCGTGCTGACGATGGCGCCGGGCACCAACAACCGGCCGATCGGAGTGTTCAGCACCTTCTTCCCCGCAAAGTCGGCGCAGGCGGAGATCAACGGGATGGCCGCGACGGCGAAGCCATGGCCCGAGATGCGCGGCGATCGGCAGTCCTCGAGCGCGTGCCTGGCGTGGTCGGAGACCTGGGTCAAGCCGCGGAACTGACGCGGCCGTTTCTGCTGGACCTGCGGCGTACGACCAAAGGCCAACTGACTAACGCGGCCCGGCGATGCTAGGGTGACACATGAAGAACTTTATCGCGATCGTCGTAGGGCTGGTCGTTCTGATGCCGCTTGTTGGCGGCTGCCTCGCCGTCCCTGTTGGCAACCCTGGCTACGCTGAGCCGTATCCGTCGCCGGTAGTAGTGGTGGCGCCACCCGTCGTGCTCGTCCCGTTCCCGCACGTCTGGATCGGCCCAGGCTACTACGGGGGTGCGTACTACAGCACGCATCCGCATCAGCGGTGATGCGGCGCACCAGGCAATAGCCCAGCAGCCTCCTAGCCCACGCGGCGGCGGCGGTGCTCGACGAAGTCGACCACGACGTACTCGCCGAGCTTTTCCGGGGAAACGTAGAATGCGCGGCCGCGGTTGATCTTCGTGAGCTGCTCGATGAAGGCGGCGAGCCACGGTGTGCGCTCGAGCATGAACGTGTTGATGGTGATGCCGTCACGCGTGCATCGTCCGACTTCGCGGAGCGTCTCCTCGATCGTCCGCCGCGTGGGCGGATAGGAGAAGTCAGCCTCACCGTTTTCGAGGTGGGCCGTCGGCTCGCCGTCCGTCACCATCAGCACCTGCCGGTTGCCGCCGCGGTGCCGCGCGAGGAGCTGGCGCGCCAGCAGCAAGCCCGCGTGCATGTTCGTGCCGACGTTCCACTCGCTCCATGAGAGCGTCGGCAGCTCGGCCGGCGTGAACTCGCGCGCGTAAAGCGAGAAGCCCACGATGTATAGCGCATCGCGCGGGTACTGGCTCCGGATGAGCGCGCCCAGCGCCAGCGCGACTTTCTTCGCGGGCAGGAAATAGCCGTTGTTCAGCATCGACCGGCTCATGTCGAGCATGACGACCGTGGCCGCCTGCGTGCGCAGCTCCGTGCGGCTGACCTCGAAGTCCTCGGGCGCGAGCTGGACGGGCGAGCCGGTCCCCTGCCGCCCGACGGCGTTCATCACCGTCTTCTTGAGGTCGAGCAGGAACGGGTCGCCGAACTCGTAGAGCTTGGTCTCGTCCGTCTGGTCGCCACCGGCGCCGCGCCGATTGATCTGATGGCCGCCGAACCGGTCCTTCGTGAGCCGCTTGAAGATGTCGCCCAGCGCCTTGTCGGCGATCTTGCGGATGGCGCGCGCGGTGAGCTTGAGGTCGTCGTCCTCGCCCTCGAGATAGCCGGCGTCCTTCAGCGCCTTGGCCAGCTCCTTCAGACGCGCGATGTCGTTCGCCGCTTCCTCGCCGAGCAGCTCTTCGACCTTCTCGCCCTCGATGCGGTCGAGATCCTTGAGGTCGCGCACGCCCTTCAGCTCGCGCTCGAGCTGGTCGAGCTGATTCAGCTCGTCCATGAGCTTCATCGCCTGCTCGAGGTTGACGTCCTCGTCGCCGCGGAACGGATAGCGCTGCGCCATCTCGTCCATCGGCAGCAGGTCGCTGAGATTCATGGCGAGCTGGCGCATCTGCGCCTCGAGGCGCTCGTCCTTCATCATCAGCGAGCGCATCATCTCGTCGAGCTGCTGGCGCTGGCCGGGACTCAGGCTCTGCATGAGCGACTGCATCTGCGCCATCTGCTTGCCCATCTGCTCCAGGAGGTCGTCGAGGCTCTCCGCGTTCGGGAACTGCGCGCCCCACTTCTGCTTGAATTGTTCGAAGTCCGGCTCGTTGCCCTCGGCCCGCTCGCGCAGCATCTTGTTCAGGTCCTGTAGCATCTCGCGCATGCGCGCCATGTCTTCCGGCGTCATGTTGCTCATGGCGTTCTGCATACCCTGCATGAACGGCTTCAGCATCTGGTCGCGGAGCGACTGCAGCAGCTCCTCGAACTTCTTCTTCGCCTCGGGATCGACGAAGTCGTACTCCTGCAGGTCGCGGAGCTGGCCGGCGGGGTCAGGCGGGAGCTGATCGAGCGCCTCTTTGTTCTTCGCGACCGCGCGCTCGAACTTGTCGAGCGTGTCCTTCGGCACCTTTCCCTGCTCGGTACCTTTGCGCGCCTCGTCGAGCTTCTTGTCGATGCCCTCGCGCTCCGTCTTCACGACGTCGTCGAGCTTCTTTTTGATGTCGTCGAGGCTCGAGCCGGGGTCGTAGCGATCGAGCCGCTCCTGCTTGCGGCGGCGTAGCTCCTTCAGGACATCCTGCAGCCCGCGCCGTTGCTGGCCTTCGCCCGGCGGCACGCCCTGGTGCATGAGCCGCTGGAGCGCGCGCCACGGGTCGCCGTCCGTGAGGACGTCGTCGGCCATCGCGTCGAGCAGCGCGTCGGCGTCGAGCTCGGTCTTCTGAGACCCGTCCCAGCGCGAGTAGTTGAAGAAGCGGGGCATCAGCCGCGGTACCGGAACCCGCCGGCCTGGACGTCCTTGTTGAGCTTCTTCGTGAGATGGAGACCCTCGAGCACGAACTCGATCGCGGCGGCGATCGCCGCCGGCTCGGTGGCGCCGAGCTTCGTCGCGGCTTGTCTGAGCCCGCGCAGCTCCGCGACCTGCTTCACGTAGTCGGCGGATGCCATCACATCCGACGCCTGCACCACGAGCCCCCCTTCGAACGCCTTCACGACATCCGCGAGCTCGGGCTCGGCGAACGTGCGCTTGAACACGTTGAGGACGGCACGATGCGCCAGCTTGGTGAGAACCTTCTCGTCGCTCGCTTCGCCCACGGCTTCGAGCTCGATCTTGCCGGTCGTGGACGCGACGATGGCCCACAGGTCGCTCACGCGCGGCACCGCGTCTTTCTCGCCGAGGCGGATCGCGCGCTTCAACCCGCTCGAGAGCAGATTCTCGTAATTCGCGATGCTGACGCGCACCGACACGCCCGAGCGCTGGCTGATGTCCGACGACTGGCGCGCGAGGTGCGTCACCTCCGCGACGATCTGCTTCATGTAGTCGGGGCAGCTCACCCGCACGCCATCCTGCGAGAACGCGGTACGCTCCGCCTCCATGATCGCGATCTCGTGGTCGAGCTTCTTCGGGTAATGCGTCCGGATCTGCGAGCCGAAGCGATCCTTGAGCGGCGTGATGATGCGCCCGCGGTTCGTGTAGTCCTCGGGGTTGGCGCTGGCGACCACGTAGAGGTCGAGCGCGAGCCGCACCTTGTAGCCGCGGATCTGCACGTCGCGCTCCTCCATGATGTTGAGGAGGCCGACCTGGATGCGCTCGGCGAGGTCCGGCAGCTCGTTGATCGCGAAGATCCCGCGGTGCGTGCGTGGCAGCAATCCGTAGTGAATGGTCAGCTCGTCGGAGAGATAGCGACCTTCGGCCACCTTGATCGGATCGACCTCGCCGATGAGGTCCGCGATCGTGATGTCGGGCGTGGCGAGCTTCTCGGCGTAGCGGCGGTCGCGCGGGAGCCACGCGATCTCCGTGTCGTCGTTGACACGCCCGGTACACGCGGGGCAGATCGGCGTCAGCGGATCGCAGTTGATCTCGCACCCGGCGACGACCGGCACCGTCTCGTCGAGCAGGCCCACGAGCAGGCGCGCGATACGCGTCTTCGCCTGGCCGCGCTCGCCGAGGAGCACCACGTCCTGGCCGGAGAGGATGGCGTTCTCGAGCTGCGGCACCACGCTGTCTTCGTAGCCGACGATGCCGGGCAGGAAGGACGCGCCCTTGGCGAGATGCCTGATGAGGTTCTCGCGCAGCTCCTGCTTGACGGATCGCGGGCGGTAGCCGCTCTGACGGAGATCACGGACGGTCTTGGGGGTGGTCATTGCGGCCATGATGCATGCCGCCGCGCGGGGCTGTCAATCGCGGAGGAACGCCTCGGGGGTGACGGCGCGCTGGGGAAACGCGCGCAGAACTTCGCGGTCGGACGTGACGAGCGGCACATCAAGATCGCCCGCCAGCGCGACGAACTCACAGTCATACGCCGAACAACCGGACCGGCTCGCAAGGGACAGCACCTCGTGGCTCATCACCGGATACTCACGCCCCGTCAGCCACGTCTCCGCATCGCGCGCGAACGCAATCGCCTGATCCAGCGGCAGGGCCCGGATGCGGAGAAGGTTCCCCAGTGCGTTCCGAAACTCCGACCGCCACAGAATGGGCATCACCCACGCCGGGTCGCGGGCATACACCGCCTCAGCGGCTTCGCGATGTTGTCCGCCGATGCGGAGGTAGAAGAGAAGATTCGTGTCGGCGACGATCACGGGCGCCCCGCGTTCTTCCAGTCGCGCAGTACGCGGTCGTCGATGCGCACGCCCTTGAGCACCGGCCGGCGCGCCCTGATCCGAGCAAGCTCCGCTTCGACATCGATCGGCGCCGCATGGGTAGCTACTTCGAGCAGGTGGATCACTTCGAGGTTGAGACTGCGGCGATGCCGCGCGGCCTGGACCTTGAGCCGTCGCACAATCGCCTCCGGAATGCTCTTGATCGTCAGGGTCGCCATGGGACCTCCCTGGCCGGAGTGTATCCTGTTTGGTACCATAATGGAACCATCGTAGCGACGGCCGGCATTCGTCGCTAGAGTGTCCGATATGAGGCGCCTGATCGTCGTCCTGCTCCTTGCTCTGACTTCGGCAGCCGCCGCATCCGACGCCCCGCTGAACGGCAGCGACGGTCACCCGCGCGACCGCCTGCCGCTCACGCTGTCACTCGCGGCGTTCGGCGCGCCGTCGCTCGACCTGGCGTCGCGTCAGGCTGTCGATGACTGGAACCGCGTCATGCGGGAGACGCTCGGCGTCGAGGCCTTCACCGTCGTGCCGGACACACGCAACCCGAGCGTCATCGTGGCGGCCATGCCGCGAGACCACGCCGGACTGATGGGCATCACCTACATCGAATCCGGATCCGGCGGCGTCATCACGCTCCCCGTCCGCATCGTGGTCCACGAGACCGTGGCGCGCGGCGAGACCTCCCGCGAGACGCTGCTCTACCAGATCCTCGCGCACGAGCTGGGCCACGCCCTCGGCCTTCCGCACACCACCGATCCGCGCTCGCTCATGTGCTGCGTGCGCGGGAGCCTGGACTTCAACGATCCGGCCGTTCGCGACGCGTACGTCGCGGCGCGCCGCCGGCCGAGCGTCGATTCGGTGCGCGCACAGCTCGCCGCGCACTACGAGCGCTTCTGGCGCAAGTGATACGATGGCGGCCATGACGGAGAGAACCGCGAACTTCGTCCGTGCCGCGGTCGCGGACGATCTGGAGACCGGCCGGTTCACGCCGCCCATCGTCACGCGGTTTCCGCCCGAGCCGAACGGGTACCTCCACATCGGCCACGCGAAGGCTCTCGCCGTGGACTTCGGGATCGCGGAAGAGTTCGGCGGGCACTGCAACCTACGCTTCGACGACACCAACCCGACGAAGGAGAGCCAGGAATACGTCGACGCGATCATGCGCGACATCCGCTGGCTCGGCTTCGACTGGGGCACGCACCTCTACCACGCGAGCGACTACTTCGAGCAGCTCTACCAGTGGGCCGTGCAGCTCGTCAAGGCCGGCAAGGCGTACGTCGACGATCTGACCGCGGAGGAGATGCGCGAGACGCGCGGCACGCTGACGGAGCCGGGCCGCGAGAGCCCGCATCGCAACCGGTCGATGGCGGAGAACCTCGATCTGTTGGAGCGCATGCGGCGCGGCGAGTTGGAGGACGGCAGCAAGACGCTGCGCGCGAAGATCGACATGGCGGCGCCGAACCTCAACCTGCGCGACCCCGTGATGTACCGCATCCGCAGGACCACGCACCAGCGCACGGGGGATGCGTGGTGCATCTACCCGATGTACGACTGGGCGCACGGGCAGTCGGATTCGATCGAGCACGTGACGCACTCGCTGTGCTCGCTGGAGTACGAGGACCATCGCCCGCTCTACGACTGGTATCTCGACACGCTGGGCATCTCTCACCCGCGCCAGATCGAGTTCGCGCGCCTGAATCTGAGCCACACGATGATGTCGAAGCGGAAGCTGCTGACGCTGGTCGAGCAGGGCCACGTGAGCGGCTGGGACGATCCGCGCATGCCGACGCTCGCGGGCCTGCGCCGGCGCGGCTACACGCCGGAGTCGATCCGCGACTTCTGCGAGCGCATCGGCGTCACCAAGGCCGCCAACCTCATCGAGCTCGCCACGCTCGAGCACGCTGTGCGCGAAGACCTCAACAAGCGCGCGCCGCGCCGCATGGCGGTGCTCCGCCCGCTGAAGCTGGTGATCGAGAACTATCCGGAAGGCCAGGTCGAGGAATTCGAGGTGGGCAACAATCCGGAGGACCCGGAGACCGGCACCCGCAAGGTGGCCTTCAGCCGCGCCCTCTACATCGAGCAAGACGACTTCCGCGATCCGCCGCCGCCGAAATACTTCCGTATGTCGCCCGGCGTGGAAGTCCGCCTCCGCGCCGCGTACGTGGTGAAATGCACCGGCGTGACGCGCGACGCGGCGGGCAACCTCACCGAGGTGCGCTGCACGTACGATCCGGAGACACGAGGAGGCAACGCCCCTCGCAAGATCAAGAGCACGATCCACTGGGTGTCGGCGCCGCACGCCGTCGACGCCGAGGTGCGGCTCTACGACACGCTGTTCACGGTGCCGAAGCCGGACGACGCGGACGATCCGACCACGGTGCTGAACCCGGGCTCACTCGAGGTGCTGCACGACGCGAAGGTCGAGCGTGCGCTCGCCGACGTGCCGCCGGAGACGCGCGTGCAGTTCGAGCGCCTCGGCTACTTCGTGGCGGACTGGCGGGACAGCGCGCCGGGCAAGCCGGTATTCAATCGCACCGTCGGATTGCGTGACACGTGGGGCAAGATCGAGAAAAGCGGGATCGCCCGATGAATCCCTAGCCGCGAAGCTGGCGTGCACCAGAACTCAATGCCAAGGGCCAGAACGCACCGACCACGAGACAATTCCAAGGCGTCTCACCGCCAATCGCCAGAGTAGCAACCCCGCCGATTAGTGCGTTGAGCACCGAGATCACGAAATACGGAGGGTCGAAGGAGGGCAACGGTTGGCGCGAGGCACCGGTCACGATCCGATGTAGGCGCAGCACCTCGGGGGTCACCGCACCAACAAGGCCCCACACGAACCTACCTGACGGGAAACTCGGCGAAAGCCAGTCAGGCAAGAACACGTTCCCTATGTCGACAGGTAGCTGATAACCGACTGAATGATGCCCATTTCGCCAAGCCCGTACCGACTCAACTGGTCGTTACTCAAAACAATACTCGGCAGCGACACACGGCCGGACAATTTCACATCCGTCAAAGCTCGGCTCACCTCAGGCTCACCGAGCTCGATTTCCCGAAGAAAGCGCCGCAGATCAGAATCGCTCCGCACGACATACGGCGGAAGCGCACCTCCTCGACGGTCGTCGGGGGCGTAGGTAATCGAATATCGTTCCGCGCCCGTCGCAGGGTCTGGCCCGAACCTCAAGATGTGCAGCGAGCCCTCGTGTTTCATCGCTGAAATCGACGTTACCATGGGCACGCACCTTGTCCACTGTCCGTTGTTCGATACACCGTCATGGCGGCTTTGCCCCGATCTCTACTACCTTATAGTGGCTGACGCTCCCGTGCCCCGACGGATCTCGTACCCCTCGTCGAGGAAGTAGTCGGCGGGTTCGTGTATTCTGCGGACGAACATGATCAGACGACTGACCGCCCTCGTGATTCTCCTGGCGCTCGGCGCCGCCGGGCTTTCGCAGGCGGCGGACAAGCCGCTTCACTTGGTCCTCACCCCGTCCCAGAAGCCCACGAACCTGCTCGCCGGCGGCGAACAGTTCGCGAAGGCGCTGGGCCAGCTCGTGGGCGTGCCGATCCGGGTCACCGTCGCCTCCGACTACGCTGCGGTGATCGAAGCGCTGCGGAACCGCACCGCCGATCTCGCGTTCCTCCATCCCGTCGGCTACGTCATCGCCAACCGCGAGACGAAGGCGATGATCGTCGCCAAGAACCAGTGGCACGGGACGACCACGTTCACCTCGCGGATCTACGTCCGCAAGGACTCGGGCATCAAGACGCTCGAAGACTTGCGCGGCAAGACCATGGCGTTCGTCGACCCGGCGAGCTCGTCGGGCTACACCTATCCGATGGTGCTCCTCATCCAGCGCGGCCTGGTGAAGAATCGCGATCCAAAGACGTTCTTCCGCGAAGTGATGTTCAGCGGCGCGCATGACGCCAGCATCCGCGCGCTGACGAACGGCCACGTCGACGCGATCGCGTCGTTCGACACGGCGCGGGAGCAGTACCTCAAGGACCCGGCGGAGCGGGAACGCATCATCTGGATTGCCGAAACCGAGCCCATCCCGGAAGCGGGCATCGCGTCGCGCGACGGCCTCGATCCGGTGGTGGTCGCGCGCGTCCGGGCCGCGCTCCTGGCAATGAAGGGCCCCGCCTACGCCGACGTCCTCAAACGCATGTACGACATCGACGGCTTCGAGGCGGCGGAAGACAAAGAGTACGACCCGGTCCGTCGCGCCGTCGACCTTCTGGGCATACGACCGCGCTAGGATGATCGAGGTGGCGGGCCTCCGCGTCGCGCTGCCGCCCGCGACGGTCGTTCTAGATGGTGTCGACCTCGTCGTCGGTGCAGGCGAGTTCGTCGTCATTCTCGGCAAGAGCGGCGCCGGCAAGACGACGCTGCTTCGCACGATCAACCGGCTCGTGGAACCGACGGGCGGCACCATACGCGTCGCCGGCGCCCTCGTCACCGGCGCCGCGCCCGCGGCACTGCGGGAGACACGCCGGCGCATCGGGATGATCTTCCAACAGTTCAACCTGGTGCGGCGCGCGTCCGTGATCGACAACGTGCTCGCGGGGCGTCTCGGCTACGTGCCGTCGTGGGCGAGCCTCGTCGGACGCTTCCCGGCGGACGACCGGCGGCGCGCGCGCGAATGCCTGGCCCAGGTC